>JAFDZZ010000021.1 GCA_018266715.1 Bacteroidota bacterium | reverse complement strand
CCTCAATAGAAATTGACCTCGAAGAGCAGGGTTGCAACGGCCTTTTATTCCCCTTTGAAGGTAAAATTAACGATGGTAATATGCTTTGTTCCTGCAACGGGTTAATCATCCTCGATGCTGATTATACCCAAAAGCCACTTAATGCCGTACCCTGGATGCTGAGTATTTATCTCTATGATGCCCTGGTGGAGAATTTTGAAATTAAACTTAGGCTTCCCCTTTATTATAATACCGTTTCGTCAATCAATAACTAAACATACATTTTAATCAATCAAAAACAGAACAATGAAAAAAGTAATCTTAGCAGTCATTGCACTTATGGGTTTAAGTGCAGCCGGTTTTGCTCAAACCAACGCACCCGCAAAAAAAGCCCAGCCGGCAAAAATGCAGGTCACTACAAAAGCTACATCCACAAGGGCGCCCCAGGCAAAAACCCCTGTAGTAAACAAAACCGTTACAGCTTCTACCTCAGCCCCTGCCAAGCAGGCCGCCAGTAAAGCCATTGTAAAAAATACGGCAAAGCCGCTTAAAAAAGATGGCACACCCGACAGGCGTTACAAAGCAAACAAAAGAATGGCCAAAGTACATCACATGAAGAAAAACGGTAGCCCTGATAAAAGATTTAAGGAAAACAAACAACCGAGTTAGTGTTTACCTCCATCCACAAAATCCCTGCTAAAAAATGGCAGGGATTTTTTTTGCCGGGTATATAAAAAATGCAGCAAAAACAACAAATCCAAAATGCCCATCTGCGTATGCAAATGGCCCTTTCAACGATTGAAACCTATTTTACCCTGTTAGGTGCAATACTTTTATGGAAAATTTAAAGATCATGAAACACATCAAGATAATTGCACTTATTTGTTTGGGTTTTATTCAAAATGCTGTGGCACAGGCAAAACCGGATTTTAGAAACTTTAACTGGGGCGATAGTTTTCAAAAAGTACTCTCCGGCGAATCGGCCCAATATATTTTAAAAGATAATGACGATATGCTGCAATATAAAGATCAATTGGGTGGTTTTGATTGCGATGTAATGTATGCGTTTAATGAAAACGATAAACTGGTGAGTGGAAATTACCGCTTTACCAAAAAATACATGAACATGCAACTCTATGTGCAGGATTATAATTCTTTCAAAGCTTTACTCACTCAAAAATATGGTAACCCCGGTTTAGACCAGCAAAACTGGAGCAGCAAACCCGGTGCAGGGTCAAGTGAAAGTGTGGGCCAGGCCATTGCCAATGGCAATCTTTCTTTGCGGGCAGAATGGGTTACCAACCGAAGTATTATAGAAATAATGCTGAGCCGTGTGGCCAGTCAACCGCTTTTGCAAATCTATTATACTGCTAAAACGCTTAACGAAATGGAGAATAAGGCTCTAATGCAAAAAGCCTTAATCAAACTATAGAGTAATGAATGCCCGGTACTTTCTGTTTTACAAAGAAAATGAAAACATTAAAAATGAAGAAAAATGAAAAACAATTTAATCAGGAGGCTTATCCACATGATTATTATGGGAATTTTTCTTTCAGGTTGCTCCATATCCAGTCATACTGAAAAAGCCCCCACTGTTAATTTTACAGCATATAAAACTTTTGCATGGGTTGCTCCGGAAGTTGTACAAAAGCCTGACCGGTCGGATAATGATATCATCGATAACCATATTAAAAATTCGGTAAGCCGGGAGCTCATAAAAAAAGGATGGCAGGAAGCCACTACTTCACCTGATGTATGGCTCGACTATACCATTGCCGTGGACCGGTCTTCCAAAAGAGAATCTGAACCGGTTTACCGGTATCCGCATACTCAGTATATTTTTGGCCGCAGAAGAATTTACAGTATTTGGTATCCCGGGGCATTAATCGGTTACCGTACTCAAAATGTACCCTTTAAAACCGGCGAACTGTCCATAAATATGGTAGATGCTAAAACCAATAAATTGATTTGGCAGGGATGGGCAAAAGGAGAAATCAACGCCTCCCATATCACCTCAAAGGATGTAGATTCAAGGGTAAAATCCATTTTCAGGAAATTTAATTACCCGGAAAATAGCTAAATCCTCTTTGGTAAAGCAGGAGAAATAAAGCCTTCGCAGCATTGCGGGGCTTTTTTGTGATTATAAATAATTCACATAGCGATTTTACTTTTACAAACTTGTTTCTCCCTCTCAATTGTGCTAACTTGCCGCCATTGCATTTTACATATGAATAATTTGGAAAAAAACAAGAATGAAGATGCCCTGAAACTGGCCTGGAGTGATGTACAGCAAAAGCTGGATAAAATTTTTGAAGGTGGCGGTTTAAAAGCGGTGGCAAAACAAAAAGAAAAGAACAAATTAACGGCAAGGCAACGCATTGCCTATTTATGCGATAACGATAAACCCTTTATTGAGCTAGGGGCATTTGCCGGGTATAATATGTATGAAGAATATGGCGGGTGCCCTGCCGGAGGAACAGTTAGTGGCATAGGCTATATAAGCGGCAGGCAATGTATAGTGGTGGCCAACGATCAAACGGTAAAAGCAGGCGCCTGGTTTCCTATAACCGGTAAAAAAAATCTGAGGATGCAGGAAATAGCCATGGAAAACAAGCTGCCGGTTATTTATATAGTAGATAGCGCTGGTGTTTTTTTACCCATGCAGGATCAAATTTTTCCCGACAAAGAGCATTTTGGCAGAATTTTTAGAAACAATGCTAAAATGAGCGCTATGGGTATTACGCAAATTGCAGCAGTAACCGGCGCCTGTGTTGCCGGCGGAGCCTATCTGCCCATAATGAGTGATGAAACCTTGATGGTGGAAGGCAACGGGTCTATTTTTCTTGCCGGCCCTTATTTGGTAAAAGCCGCCATTGGTGAAGATGTTGATGCAGAAACTTTAGGAGGCGCTGCAACACATACCGAAATTTCGGGTATTGCAGATTATAAATTTAAAACAGAGGAAGAATGCCTGGATGAGGTGAAAAGGCTGGTGAGTAAGTTGGGGCATTTTCCCAAAGCCGGTTTTAGCAGGATTGAAAAACAGGAACCTTCCGTAGATGCATCAGAAATATTTAAAGTAATGTCGCCGGGCAATACTAAGCCCTACAATGTAATGGATATCATTAATTGCATTGTAGATCAAAATAGTTTTGATGAATTTAAACAGGATTATGGAAAAACCATCGTTTGCGGCTATGCCCGTATTGATGGCTGGGCAGTGGGTATTGTGGCCAACCAGCGGCTTGTAGTGAAAAGTAAAAAGGGAGAAATGCAATTGGGTGGCGTTATTTATAACGACAGCGCCGACAAATCGGCACGGTTTATTATGAACTGCAACCAAAAGAAAATTCCATTAGTGTTTTTACAGGATGTAACCGGTTTTATGGTAGGTAGCCGTAGCGAACATGCAGGGATTATAAAAGACGGCGCTAAAATGGTGAATGCTGTGGCAAATTCGGTTGTACCCAAAATAACCATCATCACCGGTAACTCCTATGGCGCCGGTAACTACGCCATGTGCGGCAAGGCTTATGACCCCAGGTTTATATTTGCATGGCCTTCGGCAAAAATTGCCGTAATGGGAGGCGAGCAGGCCGCAAAAACCATGTTACAAATCCAGGTTGCAGGTATGAAGGCCAAGGGTGAGGCCGTATCTGCAGAAAAAGAAAATGAAATTCTTAAAAAAATCACCGAAAAGTACGAAAATCAAACCACGCCTTTTTATGCAGCGGCAAGGCTTTGGGTTGATGCTATAATAGACCCTTCCCAAACCAGGATGATGATTTCGGAAGCCATAAATGCTGCAGATCATAATGCGGATATTGCCGATTTCAAAACCGGTGTTATCCAGGTTTAAAAGAGTATAGCCGCAAAAACCGCAAACAATCATTTTATTTATTGATGGCTCCCATTACAATTTACACCGACGGTTCTTCCAGGGGAAACCCCGGCCCTGGCGGGTTTGGCGTGGTGCTCATGTTTGGCGGGCATACCAAAGAAATAGCTGCCGGTTACCGGCTTACCACCAATAACCGGATGGAATTAATGGCGGTAATAAAAGGCCTTGAAGCGTTAAAAAAAAATCATCATCCTTTAATCATCTATAGCGATAGCCAGTATGTGGTAAAAGCTATAAATGAAGGCTGGTTAAATAACTGGATAAAAACCGATTTTAAAGGAGGAAAAAAGAATAAAGATCTTTGGATGAAATACCATACCCTTTCAAAACAATTTTCAATTACCATTAAATGGGTTAAAGGCCATGCCGATAATCCTTATAACAACCGCTGCGATGAACTGGCAACAATGGCTGCTGATGGCAAAAACCTTTTAGTGGATGTAGGTTATGAAAAACCGCTTTAGCGGTTTAATATTTTTAATTGCTTGTACTTAAACCCTTTCCATAAAATACTCGTAATACTACGATAGGGCTTTTACGAAATTATGAAGCGTATCAACCCTACCGGGCAATCCGTTTAATTACGATTTGCACTGTAATATCTGAAATGTTAAAAATGGGCAATACCACTCTTGTTTTCCATAGTGTGCTGCCGCATCTTTGTACCAGAAGTTGATTGATAGCGATTAAATATCAATCATTATCCAAAGTTCCTGAATAAAGCCAAAATGCTTACCAATATCCAATAAGCGAAAAGCCATAAAATTCAATATCAGTCAACTTCTATTTTAAATTAAAAAAGTTCTTTTATATAGTTTGTTCGTTTTAATGTCTTATTGATATCCTTTAAAAACCAACCAATATCAAATGACGCCTATGCCGGTTATAATAGCCGTGCGATGATGGCAAAAACCAAATCCAACGATCTCGTAAAAACAAGAGCGGTTCTCTTAAAAAACCATCCTAAATCCAAAGCCGGGAAACCGGTTAGAAGAACCAAAACCAATATCCATGCAGCCTATGCCGGTTATGATAACTGAGCGATGATGGCAAAAACCTAAAACACTGAAACCAGGATAACGCATTTAGATTATATATGAGCCCCATCAGAAGATAATCGTCCTGAAAAAACCAAAAGTGTTATTTCTTACCGGAAAACTTCCACAGCCTATTAGCATAATGCAATTCCTGTGGAAGTTTTCATTTTTAGCTATACCACCGCCTGTTCTTCTGCCAAATCAATTTCTACTTTCAGGTTTTGAATGATAAACTCCTGTCGCTGCGGGGTGTTTTTTCCCATATAGTATTCCAGTAACTGCTGTATATGGTCGCCTTGTTCCATTATAACCGGGGCTTTACGCATTTCAGGCCCAATAAATGATGCAAATTCATCGGGGCTTATTTCTCCAAGGCCTTTAAAGCGGGTTATTTCGGGCTTTGCTCCCAGTTTTTTGATGGCAGTGTTTTTTTCTGTTTCGCTGTAACAGTAAATGGTTTCCTGTTTATTTCTTACCCTAAACAGCGGCGTTTCTAAAATATAAATATGCCCGTTTTTAACCAGGTCGGGGAAAAACTGCAGAAAAAAGGTCATGGTGAGCAGCCTGATGTGCATGCCATCCACATCGGCATCGGTGGCAATTACAATATTATTATAGCGCAGGCCTTCATAACCCTCTTCAATATTAAGGGCATGCTGCAGTAAATTAAATTCTTCATTTTCATACACCACTTTTTTAGTGAGGCCAAAACTGTTCAGGGGTTTGCCCCTTAAACTAAATACGGCCTGTGTGTTTACATCCCTCGCTTTTGTTATAGAGCCGCTGGCGCTATCGCCTTCGGTAATAAAAATGGTGGACTCCCTTTGTTTTTCCAGGATGGCTTCTTTGTCTTTCCCGGTGGCTTCTTCGTTATAGTGGTATTTACAATCCCTCAGTTTTTTGTTGTGCAGGTTTGCTTTTTTTGCCCGTTCGTTTGCCAGTTTTTTTATTCCGGCCAGTTCTTTTCGTTCCCGTTCGTTTTGTTCAATTCTTTTTTTGAGCGCTTCGGCGGTTGCCGGGTTTTTATGGAGGTAATTATCCAGTTCTTTTAATAAAAAATTTCCCACAAAATTTTTCATGCTTTCGCCGCCTTCACTCACATTGAGGGAACCCAGTTTGGTTTTGGTTTGGCTTTCAAATACCGGTTCCTGCACCCTTACCGCAATGGCAGCGCAAATGCTGCCCCTAATATCGGCGGCATCATAATCTTTTTTGAAAAACTCCCTGATGGTTTTGGTGTATCCTTCCCTGAAAGCAGCCAGGTGGGTACCACCCTGTGTGGTAAACTGCCCGTTTACAAAACTGTAATATTCTTCGCCATAAGTGTTCTCATGGCTTAGCGCCACTTCAATATCGTTGCCTTTTAAATGAATGATCGGGTAACGCAATTCATCTTCATTGGTTTTGCGTTGTAATAAATCCAGCAAGCCGTTTTTACTTACGTATTTTTTTCCATTCAGGTTCATGATCAAACCTGCATTCAGGTAACAATAGTTCCAAAACTGGTTGTCTAAATACTCCTGAACAAAATGATAATTCTTAAAGATGGATTCGTCCGGTGTAAAATGCACTAAGGTACCGTTGCTTTCCGTTGTTTTGGTTTCTTTGTGTTCTTTGAGTAATTCTCCCCTGCTGAATTCCGCCGTTTTTTCTTTTCCTTCTCTAAATGCAGTTACTTTAAATATTGTGCTTAATGCATTTACGGCTTTTGTACCCACACCATTCAGCCCTACGCTTTTTTGAAAAGCTTTGCTATCATACTTGGCGCCGGTATTCATTTTACTCACCACATCCACCACTTTACCCAGGGGTATTCCTCTACCGTAATCCCTAACGGTAATGGATTTACTTTCAATGGACACATCAATTTGTTTGCCATAACCCATAGTATGTTCATCAATACAGTTGTCAATCACTTCTTTTAGAAGTACATATACGCCATCATCCGGGCTGCTGCCGTCTCCCAGTTTTCCAATGTACATGCCGGGGCGTAAACGAATATGTTCTTTCCAGTCGAGGCTCCGGATATTTTCTTCGGTATAATCAAATAAATTTTTTTCGTCTTTTGCCATAATTAAAATTTAACCCTTTTTAAGGGCTTGGGAAACTGCAATATAAAAAATGCTACTAAGTTTAGTAAAAGCTACTTTCCCACAGGTGTGATTAATTTGTTATTAAGCTTTGATTTAAATAACTATACTCCTTTTGATAGAAATACGGGGAATCTTAGTTAAAGTTTTTTGATGGCGGAAACGATTCTAAATTCATTTACGTCTTTTTCCTGTAGTTTTTAAGGCAGGATATTGGTTAACTTAGCGCCATTAAATAAACAGCGGATGAATTTAGACTTAAAGGGAAAAACAGCCATAGTTTGCGGCAGTACGCAGGGTCTTGGATATGCCAGCGCTGTTGAAATTGCATTATTGGGCGCTAATGTGATCTTAATGGCCCGGAATGAGGAAAAGCTCGATACAGCCAAAAATAGCCTGGATACTTCAAAAGGCCAGCAACACGATTATCTTGTTGCTGATTTTTCCAGTGTAACTAATGTTAGGGAAGCCATCACGCAATTTTTAACGAAAAAGCAAACCGTACATCTTTTAGTGAACAATACCGGTGGGCCGGCAGGCGGCGTAATCCTAGAAGCAAAAGAAGAGGAATTTTTGCAGGCATTTCAGGCCCATCTATTATGTAACCAAATTTTAGTGCAGGCGCTGGTACCGGGCATGAAGGCGGCAAATTATGGTAGAATTGTAAATATTATTTCCACTTCTGTAAAGCAACCCATTCCCGGCCTTGGGGTAAGTAATACCATAAGAGCGGCAGTGGCCAACTGGAGCAAAACTTTGGCGGGTGAGTTAGGCAAATATGGTATTACGGTAAATAATGTGTTACCCGGTTTTACCCAAACCGTAAGGGCAGATTATGTGATAAAGAAGAAGGCTGCAGATACCGGCAAGCCCGAAGCTGAAATATTAGCTCATTTAATTAATGAGATACCTGCAGGGAGAATGGGGATACCGGAAGAGTTTGGCGCAGTTGTTGCTTTTCTCTGTAGCCCGGCGGCAGGTTATATTAACGGCATTAATTTACCGGTGGATGGAGGCAGAACATTATCTTTATAAAAATATTTTTATTATTGACGGGTTACATTTTTAAGATAACCATATTAACATCATTTGTAAATAATCCGGTTTACCTAAAAATAAAATATCAATCTCTTTTTTTAATTTAAAAAACACAACAACATGAAACTTTCAAAAGTATTATTTGCGTTGGTTATTGCAACTACGGTAAGCTTTGTAAGCTGCAAACCCAAAGATTCTGACATTCAGGCTGCGATTGAAAAGGCCCTTACAGCAAACCCTGATTTTGCCAAAGCAACAGTAGCGGTTGCAGATGGGGTTGCCACCATTAGCGGCGAAGTAAAGGACGATGCAACAAAAACAGCAATTGAAACTGCGGTAAAAGCGATAAAAGGGGTAAAATCTTTTGTAAACAATACCACCGTTCCCCCTCCACCTCCTGCGCCGGTTGTAATTACCCAGGATGATCCTTTAACTCAAGGTGTAAAAGATGCCATTAAAGATATTCCCGGTATTACTGCAACTGTTGAAGATGGTGTGGTAAAAGTTGCCGGTACCATTTCTAAGGATAAATGGACCATGCTGAGAAAAGCAATTGATGCGCTTAGCCCCAAAAAAGTAGATGGCACCGGCCTTACTATCAAATAATTTTTGTTTAACCTTTTATAAATATTAAAAAATGACAGTTCAGGAAAAATATAGATCATTAACCGATGCTGCAGCAGCAGCCGGAGTAACCAATTTGCAAGTGCGTGACCAGGATGGCGTACTTTATGTAGATGGAACGGCACCCAATGGTGCGGTAAAAGACCAGCTTTGGAAAATTTATGATAGCATTGACCCGAATTATCTTTCCGGTGATTTGGTGTTGGACGTAAAAGTATCTGTAGATGCCAGTGTTACCAAAGTAAAAGTTACAACGGAAAAGTCTAACCTCAACATCAGGAAAGGCCCGGGAACCGATCAACCCATTGTAGGCAAAGCGGCACATGGCGAAATTATTACGCTCATCAGCCAGGCCAGCGAACAATGGTGGCTGGTACGTACCGACGATGGAGAAGAAGGCTATGCATACGCACAGTATTTAACGCCAGAGGCCTAAGAGATATTGATTTAATTAATGTAAAGAGGACAAATTATTTTGTCCTCTTTTTTTTACCACAGGTTTCAATCTAATGGAACTGGTTTAACTTGCACAAAAAAAACTATGACTCATTTACAAAATAAAACCGCCTATATCACCGGGGGAAGCAAGGGTGTTGGATATGGAATTGCAAAAGTATTGCTGGAGCATGGCATGAATGTGGCCATTACCGGGAGAAACCTTAGCTCCGTTGAAAAAGCTGCATCATCCTTAACCAAGGATGCCTCAAGAATTTTGGCCATTCAATCCAATGTAAGCAGTATGCAGGATGAAGTGAATGCGATTGCAAAAACGGTTGCCAAATTTGGGCAGATAGATGTAGTGGTGGCAAATGCCGGGGTGGGATATTTTTTACCTTTTGAACAATTAACAGAAGCACAATGGCACGAGATGATTGATACCAATCTTACCGGGGTTTTTAACACGGTAAAAGCCGCTTTAATTGAATTAAAAAAATGCCGGGGTTATGTGATCACCATTTCCAGCCTGGCCGGAACAAATTTTTTTGAAAATGGTTCGGGTTACAATGCCAGTAAATTTGGCCTGGTTGGTTTTACACAAGCCATGATGCTGGATTTGCGTAAATATGGAATTAAAACAACCACCATTATGCCGGGCTCAGTGGCCACCTACTTCAATAACCATACGCCTACAGCAGAAGATGCCTGGAAAATTCAACCCGAAGATATTGGCGAACTGGTAGTGGATGTACTTAAAATTCCAGAGCGTAGTTTGCCCAGCAAAATTGAAGTAAGACCCTCTATTCCACACAAACTGGATTAATAAAATTGGGGGTTGACCGGGGGTATGCTTAAAGTATCAATAAATGATTTCTTCCTCTTTTGTTTTAATCACCAACTGCTTTTTGCCGGATGCTTCTACCCTTCCGATGATTTGGGCATCAATACCAAACGAGCCGGCCAAATCAATAATGGTTTGGGCATCGTTTTGATGGCAATACACTTCAAGGCGGCAACCCATATTGAACACTTCGTACATTTCTTTTGAAGGGGCTCCACTATTCAGTTGTATTAACGAAAATATGGGTGGAGGTTCAAAAAGGTTGTCTTTAATAACCCGGTAAGAAGAAGGTAAATATTTAAGGCATTTGGTTTGCCCGCCGCCGCTGCAATGAATGAGGCCGTGTATTTTATCAAAATGGTTTTGCAATAAGGTTTTTATTACCGGCGCATAAGTACGGGTGGGGCTTAAAAGCATTTGCCCTATAGTGCTGTCTCCGTATTTTTCGGTTAATTCATGTTTGCCGGTATAAACCACTTCTTCGGCGAGGTTATCATCAAAACTTTCTTTTATGGAAGCATATTTTTTATTTAATACATCATGCCGGGCGCTGGTTAATCCATTGCTTCCAATGCCGCTGTTGTAGCGGGTTTCATAATTTGCTTTGCCAAAACTTGCCAGGCCCACAATTACATCACCATCTTTTATTTTTTCGTTGGAAATAATTTTATTTTTTGGCCAGCGGCTCGTCATGGTGCCATTAACGGCAATGGTTCTCACTACATCGCCCACATCTGCGGTTT
Organism: Bacteroidota bacterium; assembly: GCA_018266715.1. Classification (GTDB taxonomy): domain Bacteria; phylum Bacteroidota; class Bacteroidia; order Chitinophagales; family Chitinophagaceae; genus Ferruginibacter. The sequence goes on along the minus strand of JAFDZZ010000021.1, from coordinate 24,523 downwards.
CGCCACCCAGGTAGTGTATGTTTATACCATAAGGTTTAAGCAAATCAAACACGTCCTGTGTGCCATTAATGATTTGTTGCAGTACTTCACCTGTAATTAGATGTTTATTCCGGTCAATGGTACTGTTAAAAACAATTTGATCATAGATGCCCACACAGAGCAAATCATCTAAGTTCATAACCACGGCATCTTGCGCTATGCCTTTCCATACCGAAATATCGCCGGTTTCTTTCCAATATAAATAAGCAAGAATGCTTTTGGTGCCGGCGCCATCGGCATGCATTACGTTAACAAAATTGCTGTCACCTGCCAGGCTGTCTGCATAAATTTTGCAAAAAGCAAAAGGATATAATCCCTGGTCAAGCTTTTTTACCGCTTCATGCACATCTTCTTTTTGTGCAGATACTCCTCTTTTGTTGTACAAGCTCATGGAATAGAATAAATAGATGGAAAAGCAAAAGTAAAAATTTAAAAGTCATTATGATGCTTTGGTTACCGTATTCTTTAAAGAATTACGGTAGCCCGGCAGAAAAAAATTTGTTTTCTCATAAAATCCAACAGGATTAAGGCCTTGCTTCAGTAATTATGATTTAATTTTGCTTTCATTATATGCAGGTTTATACTAACGTTGATCAATTACCGGAATTTAAGAATGCTGTTTTAACCATTGGTACTTTTGATGGTGTACATCTTGGGCATAAAAAAATCCTTGACCATTTAATTGCGACTGCAAAAGAATGTAAGGGTACTCCTGTGCTCATTACGTTTTATCCCCATCCCAAGCAGGTGGTTAAGTCAGGAAAAAATACCGTGTTTATGTTATGCACCCAGCAGGAAAAATATGTGCTGCTGGAGCAATATGGAATTCAACATATTGTTGTGGTGCCTTTTGATGAAAAATTTTCATCTCAATCGCCGGAAGAATATATTCAACATTTCCTGGTGGATCAATTTCATCCCCACACTATTGTTATTGGTTACGACCATCGGTTTGGCAAGGGCCGGGCCGGCGATTTTCATTTGCTGGAGCAAAAAGCCGCCGAAGCCAATTTCCGGGTAAAGGAAATTCCAGAAAAACTAATTCAGAACGTGGTGATCAGTTCCACCAAAATTAGAGATGCCCTGCTCGATGGGGATATTGATACGGCAGCAGAGTACCTGGGTTACAGGTATTCATTTAGAGGTAAGGTTATAGAAGGAAATAAGCTGGGCCGTACCATTGGCTATCCTACGGCAAATATTGAGCTTGAAGATCATCATAAACTGGTGCCCGGTAATGGGGTATATGTAGTGGAAATTAAGCTGGATAAGCGTACGTTAAAGGGTATGATGAATATTGGCATGCGCCCTACCGTTGGGGGTACAAAACGAGTAATAGAAGTGCATATTTTTGATTTTGATGAGGATATATACCATAAAACCATCCGCATTACGCTCATAAAATGGCTTCGCCCCGAACAAAAATTTAATGGCTTGGATGAATTAAAAGTTCAACTGGCAAAGGATGAAGCCCTGGCAAGAAAATGGGATTAAGATGATTACTTTATAAATATCTTCCTCAATAACGATCCGCTTAAAGCAGCCACTGCGGCTACCAGTCCCCCAATAAATGCAGTAAGAATAATTAATCCCATGGGCCTGTTTGACTTAAGGATCAGCATCGAAATTTTATTAGCCAGGATATGTCCATTATGGCTGCTGATGAAATAGCTCATCAAACCCCAGAGTATAAATAACCCCATAAAGGCTGAAATAAAAGCCCGGCCCGGCTTTTGTGCAACAAAAAATGCAACGATAAAAGCCGCAATGGCAATGCTCCACCAGGGCAAAAAAAGGCAGGCAGCATAACTTAATAATGCGCTTAAAATTAATGCAACAATAAATTTCATCTTTTTATATTTTTATCTCTTGATCTTGTAACGTGCAATGGAGAAAAGTTATCCTCTTTTAAAAACCCATTTTCCATTTATGCGATTGTCCTTATCCTCATTTTTCTTCATTACCCAAAGGGTAAAATATTCTCCTTTTACCCATTTGTCAATCCCATTATCGTAAAATTTACTTCCGGGGTTGCCGTTTTGCCCCCCGGGATAAATACCATAGGCTTCGGTTTGCGGGGTAAGGCTCACCACCATACGCCAACTGGGGCCATGAACGGCCTTGGTTGCATTTATAATATGTTCACCGCCGCCAATAGGTAAATGTAAACGGCTAAAAGCAGGTAATTTAGTAAGGTGATCAATATGGGTGTCTTTGAAGGAAGCCCACTCCAGTTTATTTTTGGTTTTTAAATCCGTTAAAATAATACAGGCGCCTTTAAAGGCCCTGGTAATAATGTTATGGATATTTTCTTTTTCCGGGGTATTAATATTGTCTATGAATTTATATGCAGAGTCCCGTAGCAGGGCTTCCATTAAAGTACTTTCAAAAGGTTTTAAAGCGCCTTCCGGAGCTTTGGATAGTTCATCATTATAAAGGGTATCTTTTAATTTGGATAATGTAAGGGCAAAAACGGTAGCGCCAATGGAATTGGCTTCATTGTTTCTATCCCATTTTTGTAAATAGTTGTAAAAAGTTTGTTCATTACCGGAAAGCAGGCTTACGTCCATATTTTTAAAAATAACCGGTAAGAGCATTTCGGCAAATACATTGTAGTTATTGTTTTGCATGGCCATCATATCTTTTGGGGTAATTTGGCTTTTTGCATTTAACAATCGGTTTACCATTACTCCTCTTGATGAAGGATACTCTCTACCCAGGTAATACGGGTAATCCGGCGGTACCGGCCGTTGATTGGCGCTGCTTACAAAGCCCCGTTCGGGATTGAATTGAAAGGGCACTTCGCTTTGTGGAATCATACCCTGCCACATATAACTGCTATCGGTTCCGGGCATGGGAAAATCGCCCTGGCCGGGCCATTTAGCGGGCCATTCACCCTGGGTGCGTAATGCAATATCCCCGTTTTTACTGGCAAATACTATGTTTTGCCCCGGGTTGTGTAAATAAGTACTGGCGTTCACATAATCGGTATAATTATGTGCTTTATTGAGGTAATAAAATAATTTCAGTTCATTGCTGGCATCATGGGCTTTCCAGCGTACCGCATAGTTTTTGCTGCTGGTATGCCTTTTACCTCCAAAAGACCGATCATACATTACCGGGCCAAAAATGGTATAGGCAACCGTATCATAAAAATCAGGCTTGCCGTTTATTTTAATTTTTTCAATACGAAAAGTTGTTGTTTTCCATTCATTATTGAACCAATATTCTTTACGGCTGCTGTCTTTAAACTCTATTTCATAATAATCCCTTACATCCCGGCCGCCATTGGTAAAGCCAAAAGCACAACTGTCGTTAAAACCAATTATGATGGAAGGCGCACCAGGAAATGTGGCTCCATAAGCATTGTAAGCCGGTGTATTAATTTGCATTTCATACCAGAGAGAAGGAAGGTTTAAGCCAAGATGCGGATCGTTGCATAAAATGGGGTACCCGCTTTGGGTTTTGCTCCCGCTTACTGCCCAGTTATTGCTGCCGTTTTCTTCAAATGGTTTTTCGTATTCCATTGCCGTAACTTCTCCGTGCAAATAGGCCGAATCTACTTTAGGAGGTGGTATGGTTTTAATGGAAGGTGCCGGGAAAACCGTTCCAACAGGTATTATTGGATCGGCCGAATCCTGTTTTACGGGATAGAGTAAATTAAAATCGGTGCTGTCAAAATATTGATGCGCCGCAGCCAGTTCAAAATCTTTTTCATTGGAAGAAAGGTCATAACTCATGTATTTAAGAAACAAAGCCGTTCTTAAATTGCTCCATAAGGTAGGTTTATAGCCCATCAGCTTATACTCCAGGGGCAGGGTGCTTTCGGTAAGCGAATTAATATAGGCATTTACACCGGCGGTATAAGCATCGCATAATTTTTTAGTTTCGGCATCGGCCTCCATTTCTTTGAGGGAATTTTCTGCGGCAAATACCATTCCCAACCTGCGAAACTCCCTGTCGTGGTTAAGCGCTACATCTCCTACTACCTGGCTAACTTCACCTGCTGCACTCAGGGTTTGTAAATCCATCTGCCAAAGCCTGAAACGGGCATGGAGATAACCTTGCACAAAGATGGCATCCGTTTCATTATCCGAAAAAACATGGGGAACAAGGCGGTCATCAAAATATACCGTAGTGTTGCCATTAAGATTGGGAAACTGCAAATCGGCTGAAAAGGGTTCTTCTTCATTTTCCGCATTTTGCCATACCCCCGATTGCGGAGCCAGTAATTTCCCCAAAGGCGCAGGCAATAGTGTTTTGGTATTGAGTATATGAACCAGTGCAATGCTAATAAATGCGGATAGAATAAACGAGACTATTTTCATAACAGCAGTTGAGGCTGTAAAAATAATGCATACGCCTTTAAACAAGTTCAATAATTGATGAAATTTGCAGGGTTGGGATTTTAAGTTTGTTATTATTTAAATTTGGCACATGAAAGAAACCGGTAATACTGATGTTAAAAACATCCTTGGCCTGAAGCTGCCTACCGATCCACGCTGGGTAAACCTTGCCGAAATTCAACTGGACGAAATTTTAACCGATCATGCCTATTGTGAACAGAAAGCTGCAACCACCTGTATTTCCCTAATCACCAAAAACCCGGAGAAAGAATTACTGGTGGAGCAGTTAAGCCCAATAGTAACCGAAGAGTGGGGCCATTTTAGAATGGTATTGGCCGAGCTGAAAAAAAGGAAACTTAAATTGGGTAAACAGCGGAAAGATGTGTATGTAAATAAGTTGCTGGAATTTCAAAAAAAAGGGGGCAGCCCCATGGAACGGTTTTTAGATCAAATGCTCATCATGGCATTAATTGAAGCCCGCAGTTGCGAAAGATTTAAACGCCTGAGCGAAGGTATGGATGATGAATATATGCGCAAGTTTTATAGAAAATTTATGGAGAGTGAAGCCGGGCATTATACCCTTTTTATAAACCTATCCGAATATTATATAGATAAAAACATAGTGCGTAAACGCTGGAAAGAGTGGCTCGACTATGAAAAAGTTTTGATGAAGAGTGAAGAAGTACGTGGCGACCGGATTCATTAGGGCGTTGATCACCTTGTTGGATAACGGCTATTGTTGTGCACTAAGATCATGTAAAAAATCACCGATGGTTTGGGCATTTTCAACCCTGTGTTCACCAATTTGAGTTCGCCTTAACCCGCCCAGGTAGGCGCCGCAAGCCAATGCCTGTCCAAAATCATGGGCAAGGCTTCGGATATAGGTTCCGGTGCTGCACTGCACTTTAAAATACACTTCAGGCAGATTTATGGCCGTAATTTCAAAATGATGAATCATAATTTTACGGGGTTGCAATTCTACATCTTCTCCTCTGCGGGCTAAATGGTATAAAGCCTCTCCATCTTTTTTTATGGCAGAATAAATGGGTGGAACCTGGAAGATTTCTCCCGTAAATTTTTTTGTGGCCTGCTGTATTTCATCCGGGCTAAGGTGCTGGTAAGGTTTGAAATTAACGGGCTCCGATTCCAAATCATAAGTGGGTGTTTCGGCGCCAAGGGTAAAGCTGCCGGTATATTCCTTTTGTGCAGCCATAAACCCGTTGATTTGTTTGGTGCTTTTTCCCGTGCAAACAATGAGCAGGCCTGTAGCCAGCGGATCCAGGGTGCCGGCATGGCCTACTTTTTTAATGCCAATGCTGTTGCGTATTTTTCTTACTACATCAAACGAGGTCCAGTGGAGTTCTTTGTCAATAAAAAGTACACGGCCTTCTTCAAATTCTTTTTTCTTTTCATCGGTTATGGATACTTTGATGGATGGCCCAGGGCTAATTTTAGCCTGGTGTTTCTTGCGGTATGATTCTTTTTTTGCCATCGGTAATTATTAAATGGCCTCCTTGGCCTTAAGTTCAAGATAGGAATTAATCACATTTACCGTGAGCTGCTTTGGTGTGGTAAGCACGCAATTGATTCCATATTTTTGCAATTCCTTCACCACCCTTTTTTTCTCGAAAACAAATTTTTCTGCAATGGTTTTTACATAAACATCCTCTACCGTTTCCGCATCGGCATAAGCCAGCTTATGGAGCTCGGTATTATCAAAAAAAATAACCAGTAATAAATGGTGTCGGGCAATAGAGCGCAGGTAAGGTAATTGCCGGTTGAGGCCGGTATGCGATTCAAAATTGGTGAAGAGGATGAGCAGGCTCCGCTGTTTTATTTTTTTCCTGGTTTCGGTGTAAAGCGCCTCAAAATTACTTTCCGTATAGCTGGTTTGCTCATTATATAAAGCCTGTAAAATATATTCCCGTTGTATGGGTTTTTTATCGGCAGCCAGTACCGTATCTACCTTATCTGCAAAACTTACTAGGCCTATTTTATCCTGCTTTTTAAGGCATACCGTACTTAAAGCCAGTATGCTGTTAATGGCATAGTCCAGCAGCGCCATACCGGCAAAAGGCATTTTCATCAGCCTGCCTTTATCGGCTATGCAATAAATATTTTGTGATTTTTCTTCCATGTAACTGTTTACCATAAGCGAAGATTTTCTTGCCGTGGCTTTCCAGTTGATGGTTCTAATGTCGTCGCCGGTTACATAATCCTTTATCTGTTCAAACTCCATACTTTGGCCAATTTTTCGAATGCGACGGTTGCCCGTATCTCTATTTATGCCGGTTTTGGAAAGAATTTGATAATTGCCCAATTGATGAAAAGACGGGTAAACGCTTATTTCTTCAGCTGCAGCAATTTCAGTTTTTTGTTCTATAAGGCCAAGGGAGCTTTGTAAAAAAATAAGGAGGTTGCCAAACGCATACTTTCCCCGGTGAACGGGCCTTAGCGGGTAGCCCAGGGATACCCGTTTTTGCGCCCCTACTGTTGCCGAAAGTAAAAAATCCCTTTTTTGAAACTGTAAGGGTAGTTCATCAATAATATTCAATTTTACCCGGAAGGCATTATTGTTTTTAATGGTTAAGGTTACGGTATTTACATCACCGTTACTCATCCTTGGGGCAATTAACCGTTTTGCTGCAGGCCTTCGGCCCATGAAAAAAATAAAAACATAATCCACCAAAACCAATATACCCAATAGCGCTAAAATAATTTTGGCTATGGGAAACAGGGCTTCCCCAAAAAAAGAAACTACAAAAAATCCAACGCAAACTAATGCCAGCCTGTAAAATCTTGGGGTAAAAAAAACAGCGCCGATATATTTTTTGAAAACACTCATGTTGAAATTACCTGGGAATTTCCAGTGATTTAATAATTTGGTCAACGAGTTCATCCGGGCTTAATCCTTCCATTTCTTTTTCTGGCGTAAGCATAATGCGGTGGCGTAATACCGGTGGAGCCACTTCTACAATATCTTCAGGTATTACAAAATGCCTTCCGTTTAAAGCAGCTGTTGTTTTTGCTGCTTTTAAAATGGCCAGCGTTGCCCTTGTAGAAGCGCCAAGGTATAAAGAAGGATTGTTGCGGGTGTCGGCAATAATTTTAACCATAAATTCAACCAGTTTAGGTTCTACTTCTACCTGTTCGATCATTTGCCGGTACGTTAAAATATCGGTTGCATTCAAAACAGGGCTCACCTTGCTCAGTAACTCCTCCTGTGTTTTGCCCTGTTGCCGGGTTAGTATGGCTATTTCATCATTTATACCCGGGTAGCCTACTTCCACTTTAAATAAAAAGCGGTCTAACTGTGCTTCGGGCAGGCGATACGTACCTTCCTGTTCTATGGGATTTTGGGTAGCCAACACCAAAAAAGGCTTTTCCATGAAATAAGTTTGCCCATCTATAGTAACCTGCTTTTCTTCCATTACTTCAAATAATGCCGATTGCGTTTTGGCCGGTGCACGGTTTATTTCATCAATTAAAACCACATTGCTGAATATGGGGCCGGGTTTAAAATAAAAATTTCCTTCTTTTGGATTAAATACCGAAGTGCCGATCACATCACCGGGCATTAAATCGGGGGTAAACTGGATACGGGAAAACCGGATATTGACCATTTTGGCTAAAAGCTTTGCCAGTAAGGTTTTGGCTACTCCCGGAACGCCTTCCAGCAGGATATGCCCATTACTGAATAAACCGGTAATCATCAGTTGAATTACCTTGTGCTGACCTACAATTACTTTGGCCATTTCCTGCTGCAGTTCAAGAATTTTTTGTTGAAAGGCTGCAATTTTTTCGTTCAATGGGTTCACATTTTCTTCCATCTATAATTTATTTTTATGAAAATACTGTAGGTGTTGGTTAAGCTCCAATAATAATTCGTCACTTATTTCCGGCCTTGCATTTATTGCCGAAATGCAGAGGCATAGCTCCCGTACTTTTTCAAAAGGCACGCCGCTTTTTTTACTCAATTTATCGGCAAGCGCAGCATCGGGGTGCTGCAAATTAATATAATATTGATTGCGGATAAACTCGCTAAAATAGGTGATCATTTTTTCAGCAATGCCTTTATTGTCTTTATCATTGAGGTAAATGCCTGCAACGGCCTGTGCGAATTTAATAGATGAGTTTTCAACCGGTGGAATTACCGGAACAATTCGCTGCCTTCTTTTACCATTTACCAGCAGGTATAAAAAGAGTAAAAACAGGCTTATTAAAAAGGCCCATTTTAATGGTGGATTGGCCATTAGGGCCGCAAGTGAAAACCCGCTTTTATTTTGGCCACCGGCTACGGTACTTCTCCGGTAAAAATCGTCCCAATAAATATTTTCAGGATGGGCGGGCATCAGCTGCATCAATTGTTTAAAATAAAGATGATTGTTTTGCGACAGTAAAAAATAATTGCTGAGCGCCCTGGGCTCACTATGAAGAATTAATTTACCCTTGCCCCAATAGAGCAGAAAGGCATTGGGTTCTGCACTATGGTTTAAACTTATTTTATGGCTAAAGTAATTGCTTCCGGCAAGTTTTAAACTGCTTTCAAAGGGTAAATAAAAATAACCAAAAGATTCTTTATCGGTAGCGGTTTGCGGAGCTGATTTGAGGAACGTATTTTGCCAGGAGTAGGGTGCAAATTTTTTCAGGATTTCGGCATCTTTAAGTTTGCAATTCAGCTGCGCTAAAAAAACCGAATCCATTAAGGATGCCGAAAGCAGAACCGTATTGCCCGAAGCAATAAAATCCAGTAAGGCCGATTTATCCTGTGGAGTAGGAAAAAAGTACCGGGTAATGCAAATATATATGGAAGACTTATCGTTGAACCAGGCCACGGTTTTATCAAACCCTTCTTTTTTTACATTAACCGGGTAACCGGGAAACAGCTGATGCAGTAAGCTAAAAGCAACTGCGCCGCCAAAAGGTTTGGTATCGGTATAGGAATAGGTTTCCCGTAATGAAGGTATTCCATTTTCTTCGGCTGCACAGCCGGCCATAAAAAAGCAAAGGATGATATAAAACAAATACTTTTTCAGGGCTGTATTTTTTGATTAAAATTTTGAAATTGATTCTCTATCGTTTCATAAGCGGTTAAACCCGGGTTGGTATTGCCGTACCAGGTGATTTCATAAGATGATTTTAGATGTAAAAAAGGAAGTTGCATGGTTTCCGGCAACTCGTTGAAATAATCGTTATTGGTTTTATCCATTGAAAAATAAATTAACGATTGATCGTTAAGTTTTTTAAGGGTGCCTAAAAACTCAAAACGTACGGCGCTGCGGTAATCGCCGCTTTCTTTTGCCTTCCTGCTTAGTTGGGTAAAATCCCGGTCAAGGGTAAATTCAGGTTCTTCAAATTGTTTCGTAGTTTCCCTGCCGGGTTTACTAAAAAAACTTCGGGTTATAAATATTTTGTAAACAATATAAGCTACCAGGAGCGCAGCAAAAATCCATAATAGCGGCTGTAAGGCCGTTAGAATAAATTGTGCAAACAAAGAATTACCTTTTGGGGCCGACAGGATGGTGGGTTGCTTTTTTTGGGCATTAAGCAGGCTGTCGAGATGATGCATATAAGCATAATCCGGTAAGGATTTAAGGCTTTGGATGCTATCTCTTGAAAGCGCCAGCGGATTAATGCGGAGTGCAGTATCCGGGCCGTTTTCCAGCGTATCCGAAGACTCAGTCGTGTATTGTTTTATATGCGTTTGTGCAGCAATTTTTGTGCTGAGTACGCAAAGGATCAATCCATAAAAAAAATATTTAATCATGCGTATTGAGGGCACGGTTTACAATTCCATTGTTATTCATTAAAATGCCTTTCTTTTTAAGTTGGATCGGCCAAAAAATAAAATACCAGGTAATGAGCAATAGCGACAAGGCTAAAATACTAACACTTGCCCAAACCGGCAGGCCTGTGTTTTGTTTGTTGTCAAAGGTTTGGCTCATTAAATGGGTTACGTAACTTTCTAAAAATGCCGCAGCAATAAAAAAGGGTACCAGGGCAATCATCACTTTTGCCGCATTTCTTGCATGGCGGCGGAAGGATTCCATCCGGGTATAGGTACCCGGAAAAAGAATACCATTGGCCAGTATAAAACCTGCTGTAGCTGCAATGATGATAGCAGATATTTCAATTACGCCGTGGATCCACACCACCAGTATTGATTTGATGCCCAGCCCGTGAGAAAAAAATAAGTATTGAAAACTTCCCAGCATCAAGCCATTGCTCCAAAGCAGCTTAAACGTTACCACACCCAGCGTAAGCCCGCCTAAAAAAGTAAGAAAAGCCACCCTTATATTATTAAAGGCTATTCGCACAAACATGTTAAAAGGGTTCTCATCTTTATACACGCCAAAAGGGTCGCCTTTGGCAATATTGTCTTCCGTCATTTCCACATATTGATCACTTAAAATGCTGCGAATGAAATCGGGGTTTGATTTGGAAGAATAAACTCCTATCGTTACAAAGAAAATAAAAACAATTGCGCTAAATAAAAAAAGCCGGTGGTACTTACCAAAGAGTAAGGGCAACTCGTATTTCCAAAAATCAAATACCCTGCTAAGTTTCTGTCTTTTATTTTGATAAATATGCTGGTAGATGGATGCGGCAAGGCCGTTGATCCAGCGGGTTAATTTGCTTTTGGGATAAAAGGTTTTAGCATAAGAGAGGTCGTCAATTAAGGTAATAAAGCGTTCTGCCGTTTCATCAGGTGATGGGGCGGGTTGCTTTTGATAGCGCTCCCATTTTTCGGCATTTTTCTTTATGAACATCGCTTCCCTCATTTCCGCAGGATTCTTTTGTTGATTATGCTACAATTTGCCAAAAAAATACCGAATAAAAAAATTATCGCTTATACAAGCAGCAGGCCGTAATCTATTACTAAATTGCATTTATGGCGTTTATTAGCATCCATACGGTTTTTAATATTGACCTTGACCTGGAAATAGCCCCGTTTCATAAAAGGCTATTGGCCTATATGATTGACTTTGCCATTTTGCTCATCTACCTTTTTGCCTGTAAATCTATTTTGTATGAGGTGATGGGTTTTTCCATTAACGAAAATATCGGCATGGATATATTGATTATTTCTTTACCCATGCTTTTATACTCCTTGATTACCGAAGTAACGTTAAACGGTCAAACCATTGGAAAAAAACTTATGGCAATAAGAGTGGTGAGTTTATACGGTGGCGAACCCACACTGGGCCAATACATTTTAAGATGGATCACTAAATTTTTTGAATGGCCTTTTTTATTCGGCTATATTGCTTTTTCCCCGGAAGGGTTACTTTTTTATATTTTCTTTACCTGCTTGTTTGGCATTGCTGTTGTAATTGCAATTACGGTTACTAAAAACAGTCAGCGCCTCGGCGACCTTGCTGCCGGTACCGTGGTGGTGGATGCCAAAACAAGTTTGAATATAAAAGACACTATCTTCCAGGAGGTGGCAAACACGGCATACCAGGTAGAGTTTCCGCAGGTAATGAAACTTACCGACAGCGATATCAATATCATTAATTCCGTAGTAAGCCAGGCCCGAAAAACCAATAATTATGATGTATGCATCCGGGTGCAAAATAAACTTAAAGAAGTGCTGAACATTGAAAGCGAAAGGCGCTCTGCCCTTGATTTTTTGGAAAAGTTGCTGGAAGATTACAATTATTTAGCCACACGGGAATGAAGTACCCCACCTAAAGTTGCGGTCTAACTTTTTTCTTCCCACACTTGTGCTAAATGCACCAGGGTTTCTGCTGCTTTGGCCATATCGTTTACCGAAATCCACTCCAGCTTACTATGTATATTTTGCATACCGGTAAAAATATTAGGGCAGGGCATTCCCATATAACTGAGTTTGCTACCGTCTGTGCCGCCTCGTATGCTTTCCATTTTTACTTCAAGCCCACTGCGCTTAATGGCTTCTTTGGCATATTCCACCACTTGCGGGTGCTGTATTAAAATATCTTTCATGTTGCGGTATTGCTCATGCTGCTGGTACTCCAGGGTGGCGCCTTTATGATGGGCAACAACAGCTTCGGCAATATTTTTAAGCCTTGCATGGTGCATTGCAAGCGCTGCGGTATTGAAATCCCGAACAATAAAACCAATACTGGCCCTTTCGGCAATGCCGTTTACCGAAACCGGGTGAACAAAGCCCTGCATTTTTTCGGTTGTTTCCGGGCTCCACTCCGTTTTGGGTAATGCATTCAAAATATCACCGGCTATTTTAATGGCATTTACCATTTTATTTTTGGCGTCTCCGGGGTGGGCAATTACACCATTTACGATAATGGTGGCGGCATCGGCGCTAAAGGTTTCTTCTTCCAGGCTGCCGGCCTCACCACCATCGAGGGTATAGCCATAAGCTGCGCCTACTTTTTGCATATCAATTTTTGCCGTTCCTTTTCCCACTTCTTCATCCGGCGTAAATACAATTCTAAGTTCGCCATGTTTAATAGCTGGGTTTTGTAAAAGAAAGCTGATCGTTTCCATGATAACAGCTACCCCACTTTTATCATCGGCTCCCAGCAAGGTTTTTCCGCTTGCCGTAATAATATTATTCCCGATTTGTTTTTTTAAATAGGGAGAATGCGTTGTGGATAAAACCAATGTGGTATCATCGGGCAATACAATATCATCGCCATTATAATAACTGTGCAAAATGGGTTTTACATGGGTGCCGCTGCAATCCGGTGCCGTATCCACATGCGCACAAAAGCAAATGGCAGGCACATTTTTTTTACTTGTATTTGAAGGCAAACTGGCATATACATATCCATACTCATCTGTTTCTACCTGCGTAAGCCCAAGGCCACGTAGTTCCCTGGATAAGAGCTGGCTGAGTTCCTTTTGTTTTTCTGTGCTGGGATAGGTATTGCTTTCGGGGTTGCTTTGTGTATCTATTCGAACGTAGCGCATAAACCGTTCTGCTAAGCTGTCGCCATTAATGTAATGTGCCATAAATACTAATAAAAATTAAGCCACGGGTACAAGTATAATCATTGCATCCGTAGCCTGAAAAAAATATATTTATCCAATATGTACCAGTTCAATATCAAATACTAACTCTTTACCTGCTAAAAAATGATTGGCATCCAGCACCACAACATCATCTTTCAATTCTGTAACGGTTACGGGTATAGGTTGTCCTTCGGCATTGCTTAAGGTAAGCTGCATGCCGGGTTCCAGGTTTAAATCTTTCGGTATATTGGCTTTAGGAAATTCAATAATTGCTGCTTCATCCTTTTCGCCATAGGCTTCACTTGCAGGAATATTTACAGTTTTTTTATCGCCCACTTTCATGCCCGGTAAAGCGGCATCAAATCCTTTTATCATTTGCCCTGCGCCCACGGTAAACTCAAGTGGTTCCCGCCCTTCGGATGAATCAAATTGCTCACCGTTTGTAAGCTTGCCTGTATAATGTACTTTTACGGAATCCCCAACTTTTACCTGTGCCATTTTTATTTGTTTTAATTGCATTTGTACTCTTCAAATTTTATAACCGCTATGTTACAAAAATGATAAAGTATGCTTTGTGATTAATAAGCGGCAAAAGTAGCCATTATAATTATATGCCAATCCAAAAAACTTATGCAAATTTGCACACATGAAACCATGGTATATACGCATATTTATTCTTTCCATTTGTAGTGTACAGTATTCCTGCGCCCAACCCTTAAAAAGCACCAATAAACCGGTTGAAAACAGTGCTGCCGAAAATAATAAAATTATAACAGGAGCAGAGCGGTTAACTACCTATCTCCCACTGTTAAAAGGAAAAAAAGTAGCGGTTTTTGCTAACCAAACAAGTGTTGTGGCGCAAACTCATCTTGTAGATACTTTACTTAAATCGGGTGTAAATATTGTAAAAATATTTGGGCCCGAGCATGGTTTTCGTGGTAATGCCGATGCCGGTGAGGAAATCAATAATTCGGTGGATAAAAAAACCGGAATTCCCATCATCAGTCTTTATGGTAACCATAAAAAACCTACCGCAGCAGATTTTGAAAATGTGGATGTATTGGTTTTTGATATACAGGATGTGGGCGTTCGCTTTTATACTTATATATCTTCTTTGGAGTATTTTTTGGAAGCAGCGCTGGAAATGCATAAACCTTTACTCATTTTAGACCGGCCCAACCCCAATGGATTTTATGTAGATGGGCCTGTGCTGGATAAAAAATTTAAAAGTTTTGTAGGCATGCAGCCCATACCCGTTGTGTATGGTATGACCATTGGCGAATATGCTTTGATGCTTGCAGGTGAAAACTGGCTGAGCGATAAAGCCAATGCCATCAATAAATATAACGTACAAACAAAACCCACAGCCGATACGCCTTTTCATGTAATGGTGATTAAATGCCTTAACTATACGCACAAGTCAAAGTACAGGCTGCCCGTAAATCCTTCGCCTAATTTAAAGCAAATGCAAAGTATTTACCTCTACCCTACCACCTGCTTTTTTGAAGGTACGGTATTGAGTGAAGGGCGTGGAACCGATTTGCCATTCCAGATTTTTGGCCATCCCGATTTACCTAAAAATTTGCCCTATAGCTTTACTCCAAAACCCAATGCAGGCGCTAAAAACAGTAAATGCTTTTACCAACTTTGCCATGGCTGGAACCTTGGCGGCACTGAAGAAGATGTGCTAAAAATGTTAAATGGTAGAATACAGTTGAACTATTTAATACAGGCCTATAAACTTTTCCCGGGTAAAGACAGCTTCTTTTTAAAAAATAATTTTATAGATAAACTTGCCGGAACCGACCAGTTGCAAAAACAAATAAAACAAGGCTTACCGGAAGATGTCATTCGTAAAAGCTGGGAGCCTGGGTTAAGTAATTTTAAAATGATCCGTAAAAAATATTTGCTCTACGAAGATTTTGAATAAAAGGGTCTGGGTTTAACAAAGCTCTGTACCGTTTCTTATATTGGCGATATATACATCCAAATGTAGCCCCGAAAAGTTGTAATAAGGCTCACGGATTTCCTCCACAAGTTGTTGGATTGCTTCTTCCTTCACCAGGTTAATGCTGCAACCTCCAAAACCTCCACCCATCATCCTGGCACCAATAACGTTAGGGTTGCTGCGTACCGCATCTACCAAAAAATCGGCTTCGGAACAACTCACATTATACAGCTTGCTTAACCCATCATGGGTTTCAAACATTTTTTTTCCAAAAGCCTTAAGATCCCCATTAGAAAGATCCCTGCAGGCATTCTGCAAGCGTTCAATTTCTTCCACTACATATTTGCAACGCCGGTACATTGATGCATCTACAGGTTTTACCCATTCATCCAGCATTTTCATATTGGCATCCCTAAGGCTTTGCACCTGCGGCTGATGTTTGGAGATAAGATTTACGGCGTCTTCGCATTGCTGCCTCCTTACATTATATTCCGAAGAAGCCAGTTGGTGTTTTACATTGGTATTGAGTAACACTATTTGTATTCCCTTCATCTCAAGCGGAACATACTCATAGTGCAGGGAGCGGCAATCCAATTGAATAGCCTTGTTTTCTTTACCAAACATGCTAGCAAACTGATCCATAATACCGCATTTTACCCCGGCGTATTCATGCTCGGCCATTTGGGCCATTTTTACCATTTCTATTTTTGAAATGCTTAAGCCAAATAATTCATTTAATGCAAAAACAGTGGCACATTCCAAAGCTGCCGACGACGACATACCGGCTCCCATGGGAATATCACCATCAAAAACAAGATTAAAACCTGCAAGAGGAAAATTATTTTTTTGCAGTTGGGCAGCAACACCCAAAATATATTTTGCCCAATGCTGCTGCGGAATACCCGGGGAAGCCAATGATGCTTTACATTCTTCCTGAAAACCTATGGAATATAAATGTATTTCCCGGTCGTTTCTTTTAGATGTGGCTACATAAATGTATTTGTCCACCGAAGCAGGTAAAACAAATCCATCGTTATAATCGGTATGTTCCCCAATTAAATTGATGCGGCCCGGTGAGCGTACAATAAGCGGCTCGCCGGAAAACCTTTGATTAAATTCAGCAATAATGGCTTCTTTCATGTGTAATGCACTCAGTATTAAAGCAAATCTAATTAAGAAAAAGCACAGATGACGTATTGCTCAAGATAAATCCATTTTTCTTCTTTTCCGAGCAAAGTCTCCCTGCGTTTGCCAGCGTGTGTGACGGACGTTGCTTTCCTATTCGGGTGTGGAGCATCTTCAAAATTATAAGCATAGTTCAGCAAGGCAATACCTGTTGGACACAGAAGGATTTTTCCCGATAAAAAACTTTATGGAATTGGAAGATATTAATTTGAGTAAAAAAGACGATTTTTACTAAACAGGTTTCGCAACGTCCCCGGCGGGAGACGTTGCTCGGAATGAAAATTTGTCTATTAGAGAATACGGGACTATATGAGATTCGATATGAATTTTATTATGCTCAAAATGGTAGATTTTATACAGCTAAAACAGATTGGCATAAGATTTATATGAAAGAATAATTTTTTTTACCGTCGTAGGTATACAGAAGGGGTAAGGTGGTCAAGCATACCATCAATTCAAAACTATAAAAAATCTTAAACTTACTTTTACCGCCACAGAACTATGTGCAACTTATAAAGCTGCTTTGAGCTTCTACAATGGTTTTAGTAACGATGCATCTATAAGTACCTCTGACAGAAACATGTATTTAAACTGGTATAACATCATGAACTCCTATATTAACAAAAAATAATTGTATAGTATGAAAAAATTATTGTTGTTTTTTTCTTTCACAGTTCTATTGATATTTTACAATAAGGCAAATGCACAACATTTAAAATTTGAAGAAATTTCAACGATTGTTCTTAATTGGGAAAAAAATTACGCTCCTCAAAAAGACTCAAATTCAAATAACTTTTTGATAAATGGTTATTGTTTAGATGAAATATCTTATAAAGTAGTGATTAAAATCAGCGGAAAGAGAGTATACCACCGTTCATATAACGACTTTGCTAATGTAATAGTAGAATATATGGGAACAGATGGGAAATATTATGTTGACACACCCTCTATAATGCATGGCTACGAAATTCCTCCGCCAGAAGAGTTTGATAAATGGTATTCACGAAGAGATACCCAAATTGTACGTACAGCCATTCTTCCAGGAATATTTGATTTAGTTCAAAGCCCAAAAAAATACAGATTTCAAATTGTTTATGCTTATTATCCTGCAAAGGATGAACGGAGCAAACGGCTTTTAAAATCTGACTGGATTTATTTGGAATTTGAAAAATGATAGGCATATTTTGGTAATGTATCAAAGGCATTTTTTTTCCGAGCAACGTCTCCCTGCGTTTGCCAGCGAGTGTGGCGAAAGTTGCGTTCCCCCGCCTCAGTTCGAAGCACACAAAGCAAGGGCATCTAAACTTAATAAAACAGGTTTTCCTCTGCGTTATTTTAGCGTTCTCTTGTTCTTTGCGTTAAAATAAAAAATCGCAGAGAAAGAAGACCGCAGCGTTTACGCAGAGAATTGATACAATTCCTGTGTTAATAAAATGATGTATGAAAACTGCAAATGGTCTCAAATCCCGGAGTTGTTGGTACTCAGGCCCACATTATCTACCCTGCATCGCAACAACCGCTTATTTTTAAAATGCCTGGTAAACTTCTAAAATTTCTTTAACGTTATTATT
This sequence comes from Bacteroidota bacterium, assembly GCA_018266715.1. Classification (GTDB taxonomy): domain Bacteria; phylum Bacteroidota; class Bacteroidia; order Chitinophagales; family Chitinophagaceae; genus Ferruginibacter. The sequence continues at coordinate 6,476 of JAFDZZ010000021.1, read as the reverse complement.
AGGGTCGCTATCAGGGATAATTTGTTGCACATTTGAGCCATCTATATTGCAGGAGTAAACTGAATATTGATAATAATTATTAATTATTTGACCAGCAATAAAAAACAATTTTTGACCATCAGGCGAAACTTTAACACCTTTACTGTCCACATCTAAATTAAACTGCACTCCGGGTGGTAATGTAATGGGTATGGGAGCCGCATTAGTTCCATCGTAATTAGCAATCCAAATTTCATAACCTCCGGGGATATATTTCCCAAATACAATCTTTCCTACCTGGTTGCTGTTGTTGTTTTGTTGTGCAACCGTTTTGGAACAGCTGATTTGAATTAAAATGATGCTCAGGGAAAATAAAAATAAACTAATGGAACCCAGTATCAACTTTTTCATATTAAAAAATTTAAGGTGAATTTGAAGTTAATAATTCATAAAGATATTTAAATATTTCTTTCGGTTTCCGAGTCCTCAGCCTCAGTTCGTGACATACAAAACAAGGGCATCTAAACTTAATAAAACAGGGTTTCCTCTGCGTTATCTTTGCGATCTCCTGTTCTTTGCGTTTAAAAAAAATCGCAGAGAATGAAGGGCGCAGCGTTTACGCAGAGAAATTGATACAATGCCTACAAACCTTGGTTCGTAGTACACGAAACAAGGCGTAGATTTAAAATAATAGCTTTAATTCATTTTTATAGCTGTTTCTCATCTGGTAAGCGCTTTCCATTATTTACAGTTAACTTTGCAAACCTGATTTTAGTGTAGATTTTTTTATAATATGAGCAAAAAAGGAAAAGTTTTAATGGCCATGAGCGGCGGTATAGACAGTACCGTGGCGGCTTTAATGCTGCATAACGAAGGGTATGAAGTAGTGGGCATTACCATGAAAACCTGGGATTATGCCGGCAGCGGCGTAGCTACATCCAAAAAAGAAACCGGTTGCTGCAATATTGATAGTTTTAACGATGCCCGCCTTGCCGCTGTGCAACACGGGTTTCCGCATTTTATATTGGATATAAGAGAAGAGTTTGGCGATTTTGTGATAGACAATTTTGTAGAAGAATACCTTGCAGGAAGAACGCCCAATCCCTGCATAATGTGCAATACCCATATTAAATGGCGTGCCCTTTTAAAGCGTGCCGATGTGCTGGGTTGCGATTATATTGCTACCGGGCATTATGCTCAAATTCATCAACACAGTAACGGCAGGTTTTTTGTACGCAAAGGAATAGACGAAACAAAAGACCAGAGCTATGTGCTTTGGGGATTGCAGCAAGACCTGTTAAGCCGTACATTATTGCCTTTAGGTACCTATCAAAAAACGGCAATTAGAAAAATGGCACATGATTTTGGCTATCCCGAACTGGCTAAAAAAAGTGAGAGTTACGAAATTTGCTTTGTGCCCGATAATGATTACCGGGGGTTTTTAAAACGCCGTGTGGAAGGGCTTGAAGAAAAAGTTGCCGGTGGTAAATTTGTAGATCAAAAAGGCAATATACTGGGCAGCCATAAAGGTTATCCTTTTTACACCGTTGGCCAGCGTAAAGGCCTCGATATTGCCTTGGGTAAACCGGCATTTGTAACTCAAATAATCCCGGAAACCAATACCGTGGTATTGGGGGATGAAGATGACCTGAAAGGCAGCGAAATGAAGGTTTCGGGTGTCAATTGGTTAAAATATGATGGCATAAACCAACCAATGGAATCTGTAATAAAAATCAGGTATAAAGATAAAGGTGCTGCCGGGTTGCTTTCCACATACGAAAATGGGGTAAAAGTGCGTTTTTACGAAAGTGTAAAGGGTATTGCTCCGGGGCAAAGCGCTGTGTTTTACGAAGGGGATGATGTTATTGGCGGAGGAATAATTCAGCGAAGCACATAACGGCATCTCAACAAATAATGTATCTTAACAACCATGAATAAATTTGCTTATCTCGTACTGTCCATTATTGCCCTTGTGGCAGTAGGTTGCAGTAAATCCACCGAAACCTATCCTTCGGCAACAATAGAAGATTATGCACCGCTCCAGGTGGGTAAGTATATTACCTACCGGTTAGATTCTACCGTTACCACCAATTTTGGCGCTGCCTTTGAAGTACATTCTTATGAAGTAAAATTTGAGGTAGATGCACAAATTACCGATAACCTGGGCAGGCCGGCTTACCGTATTTTCAGGTATATCCGAAATGTTTCTGGAGGTTCCTGGGTACCCGATAACACCTTTATTGCTACCAATACCGGCACCAGCTTTGAGTTTGTGGAAAATAATTTGCGTTATATAAAACTTAAGTTGCCCATAAAAGATAATTACTCCTGGAAAGGCAATTCGTACATTGAAAGCACTTCAATCAACACCAATTTAATGTACCTGTACGATTGGGATTATTATTATGAAAATACAAACCAGCCCGCTACGGTAGGCAGTATCGTATTAGATTCCACCATTACCGTAAACCAACGGGAAGATTCCGTTGGTGTGCCCATTACACCCGAAACCCAGTATGCCGAAAAGAATATTTCCAAAGAAATATATGCCAAAAATATCGGGATGGTGTATCGTAACTTCCTGCATTGGGAATTTCAAAGGGTAAATAACAGTTATTCCGGTTACGGCGTTACTTATACGTTAATAGATCATAATTAAACTCAGGTATAGCGTACCGGGTTACGCTTTGCATTAAAAATATACCTTTTAATGTTCATCCAAAAGGCAGCAATTAGATAAAATATTACCGGTGAACCTACGGTAATAAATGAGGTATAAATGAAATATTTACGGATGGTTTCTGTGGCTACGCCCATTTTCTCCCCTATTGCAGAGCAAACACCAAAAAATTGCCATTCCACAAATCTTTTTAAGGTATTCATCAGCAGGTATTCATTTTTTTCTTCTGCAAAATAACAGAATATCAATAAAAATGTAAAGTGAAAATTATTTTTACTCTATAAATCACTTTTATTTTATTCCCTAAAGAATAAAGATTGCACAGGCGTATTTTTTAAAATTCATTTTTGCTTATTATTCTTTTAAGTAATTTTGCAAAAACAGCTCTTCTCTATAAGTTGTATAATTAATTCACTATCAAAATTTTATAATGGCTTTTGATTTAGACATGATTAAAAAGCTGTATTCTAATATCCCATCTCGGGTAGAAGCAGCAAGAAAACTATTAGGCAAACCTTTAACCCTTACCGAAAAAATTTTATATGCCCATCTTTGGGAAGGCGCAGCCAAACAGGTATTTGAGCGCAGTAAATCTTATGTAGATTTTGCCCCCGACCGTGTAGCCATGCAGGATGCAACAGCCCAAATGGCCTTATTGCAATTTATGCAAAGCGGTAGGTCGAAAGTAGCTGTGCCGAGTACGGTGCATTGCGATCATTTAATAGAAGCAAAAGTTGGAAGCATTCCCGATTTGAACCGGGCTGTAAATGAAAGCAGTGAAGTTTATGATTTTTTGGCTTCTGTTTCAAATAAATACGGAATTGGATTTTGGAAACCGGGCGCCGGCATTATTCACCAGGTGGTTTTGGAAAACTATGCTTTTCCCGGCGGCATGATGATAGGCACCGACAGCCATACCGTAAATGCCGGTGGATTAGGTATGATAGCCATTGGCGTTGGTGGTGCCGATGCCTGCGATGTAATGGCAGGATTACCCTGGGAACTAAAAATGCCAAAACTTATAGGCGTTAAACTTACCGGAAAACTCAACGGCTGGGTGGCTCCTAAAGATATTATTTTAAAAGTGGCTGGCATCCTTACGGTTAAAGGTGGAACCGGCGCAGTAGTGGAATATTTTGGTGAAGGCGCTATTAATTTAAGTTGCACGGGTAAGGGAACCATCTGTAATATGGGTGCCGAAATTGGTGCTACTACTTCTACCTTTGGCTATGATGAAAGTATGGAACGTTATCTTAAGGCAACAGGAAGAGAAGATATTGCTGCAATGGCCAACATCATTAAAGAACATCTTACCGGCGATGCCGAAGTGTATGCAAACCCCGGGAACTATTTTGACCAGGTTATAGAAATCAACCTCAATGAACTGGAACCCTACTTAAATGGCCCTTTTTCTCCCGACCTTGCCACACCAATTTCAAAAATGAAAGAAGCGGCAGCAGCTAATGGATGGCCTTTAAAAATTGAAGTGGGTTTAATAGGAAGTTGCACCAATTCATCTTACGAAGATATCAGCCGTTCCGTAAGCCTGGCCAAACAGGTTAAAGAAAAAGGTTTAAAGCTGGCATCGCAGTTTACCATTACGCCGGGTAGCGAGCAGGTGCGCTATACCATTGAAAGAGATGGGTTTCTTGAAGTATTTGACGAAATAGGTGCCACCGTTTTTGCCAATGCCTGCGGGCCCTGTATTGGTATGTGGGCACGAGTGGGCGCCGAAAAGCAGGAGAAAAACACGATTGTGCACAGTTTCAACAGGAATTTTGCAAAACGTGCCGATGGCAACCCCAATACTTTTGCATTTGTAGGCAGCCCCGAAATGGTTACGGCCATGGCTATTGCCGGCAGTTTGGATTTTAACCCGCTTACCGATACCTTAACCAATGATAAAGGCGAACAGGTAAAATTAGATCCGCCAAAAGGTGATGAACTTCCCAAAAAAGGATTTGCCGTTGAAGATGCCGGTTACCAGGCACCGGCAAAAGATGGCAGCAAAGTGGATGTAAAAGTGGCTCCTGAAAGTAAACGCCTGCAACTACTCGATCCATTTCCGGCCTGGGAAGGCACTGACTTAAAAGGATTGAAATTATTGATTAAGGCAAAAGGAAAATGTACCACAGATCATATATCTATGGCCGGGCCCTGGCTAAAATTTCGTGGCCATTTGGATAATATCAGCAATAACCTGCTTATTGGAGCCATAAACTTTTTTAATGATAAAGCCGATGCCGTTAAAAATCAACTTACCGGTGCGTACGGCTCGGTGCCGGCAACTCAAAGAGCTTATAAAGCAGCCGGTATAGGTACCCTTGTAGTGGGTGATGAAAACTATGGCGAAGGTTCTTCAAGGGAACATGCGGCAATGGAGCCCCGCCACTTAGGCGTAAGGGCCGTACTGGTAAAATCTTTTGCAAGGATTCATGAAACCAACCTTAAAAAACAAGGGATGCTGGCGCTTACATTTGCCGACAAAGCAGACTATGATAAAATTAAAGAAGATGATAGCATTGATATCAACGGGCTTGTGAATTTTGCTCCCGGCAAGGCTTTGGAAATGGTATTGCATCATGCCGATGGTTCACAAGAAACCCTTTTGGTGAACCATAGTTACAACCAGCAGCAAATTGACTGGTTCAAGGCCGGAGCGGCATTGAATATCATTCGTAAAGAATTTGCTGCCGGTAACCATTAAGCACAAACACAACTAAAATGAAAGCGGAATTTTTTTCCGCTTTTTTATTTTTCAGCAATCAGTGGTTAATTTTTTTTAGATAGGTATAAATATCTTTCCAGTGCGGTGAGGTTAAAACCACCGAAGAGGCTTGTATATCTTTAACCGCATCGGTAAGTTCGGCAGCGCCGAGGGTTTCATCATTGCATAACCAAAACCCTTTGCAGTTAAGATTTTTGGCCAGTTGCATATCGGTTACCCGGTCTCCAATCACAAAAGATCGGGCAATATCATACTCCGGGTTATTGAGGTAATGCACCAGTAAGCCGGTGCCGGGTTTTCGGGTGTTTTTATGCTCCTGCGGATAAGTGCAATCCATTAATATTTCAGAAAAAATGATTTCTTCATTTTCAAAACTCTTAATGATAAAATCATGAACCGGGGCAAATTTTTCAAAAGGAAATTCTTCCCGGCCCAATCCATCCTGGTTGGTGACCATTACGAGTTCATAGTTAAATTCATGAGCTATTTTATACATATACTGAAACACCATGGGATAAAATTCCAGCTTACTGAAACTATCAATGCGGTAGCTTGGAGGGGCTTCTTTAACCAGCGTTCCATCCCGGTCAATAAACAAACATTTTTTTGCCATTGAAGAGGTCTTACTTTTCAAACACTAAATATAGCCAGGGGTTTAATGTAAAGGCGGTGCCTGTTGAGGCTTCCAGTTTTTCCTCCGGGTTAAATACGTTACGGTAAAGGCCTTTCAGTTTTTCGCTTTCTATGGTAAAATTTATTTTTTCTTTACTGAAGTTGAGCAGTACCAACACTTCTTTTTTCCCATTTTTACGCAAATAAGCCAAAATTTTATCGTCGTAACCGGTTTTTAAAATATAAGTAACAACCGATGGGTCGCCGGCACTTAATGCTACATTGTTTTTTCGTAAGCTAAGCAGGGTTTGGTAAAAATCCTGCAGTTCATATTTACCATTCCATTCAATGGTATCTTTTTCAAAAAATTTAAGGCGTTTTTTATTGGGCAATTCCTGGCCGCTGTAAATAAGTGGTATGCCGTTCCAGGTAAAACTAAAAACGGCCAAAGCCGGCGCCAGGTCTCCATATTTTTCA
>JAFDZZ010000020.1 GCA_018266715.1 Bacteroidota bacterium | reverse complement strand
GGTATTTATGGACAAAAGCACAACCGCTCAGTCGGATATTTGGAATAAGCATGTGGCTATTGGGCCCGGCGAAAGGGTACAAATAGTGGCGCCAAGCGGAAGTGGCAAAACATCACTCATCAGTTTCATCTATGGCCTACGAAAAGATTATACCGGCGATATTTTTATTGACGAAAAAAATACCCGTAGTTTCTCTGCGGAGGATTGGGCAAAATACCGTTCGGCACACCTCAGCATCATGTTCCAGGACCTGCGCTTATTCCCACATCAAACCGGGAGGGAAAATATAGAAATTAAAAGAAAGCTCCAGCCGTATAAAAAACCGGAATCCATGGAAGCCATGAGCGACGCTTTAGGCATACAAGCTAAATTAAATCAACAGGCCCAAATTTGCAGCTATGGTGAAAAACAGCGCATTGCTTTGATACGGGCCCTGCAGCAACCTTTTGATTGTATTTTACTCGATGAACCTTTTAGCCACCTGGATGATCAAAACCGGAAAAAAGCAATGTACCTTATTGAAACTGAAGCCACACAACGCCATGCAGCTATTATTCTTGCCGATTTAAAGCCAATTGAATTTTTTAATGCCCAAAGAACCTTATACCTGTGAAAAACGAAATCTCCTATCAAACCATTTCCCCTTTACTCAACACCGGCGAAAACCGGCTCACAAAATTTGGCAGCTATGCCGGTCTTGTGGTGGGAATGCTTTTATTGTTTTGTTGCGCCCAAATGTATTTTAACCTGCAACTACTCATCAAAGAAAAAAACCTGCGTAAAAACGGGTTCGATTATATTTCCATCTCTAAAAATATTACCAACCAAAATATGGGCGCCGACAACCGGTTTACTCCATCGGATATTGAAGCCCTAAAAAAACAGCCTTTTATCAGCGATGTGGCCCCGCTCATCAGTAACCAGTTTAGGGCAAAGGCCAGCGCAGGAAATATCCTGCCCTTTAGCACCGACCTATTCCTGGAATCTATTGACGATGCGTTTATTGATACCCTACCTCCCGGTTTTAAATGGCAACCCGGCCAGGTGGATGTACCCATCATTTTTTCATCAGACTACCTGGAAATTTATAATGTATTTGCACCCGCCCAGGAACTGCCGCAATTAAGCCAGGCAACCATACAAAGTGTAAATATTATGCTGGAATGTTATTCTCCCGGTGGAGTTCAAACTTTTAGAGGGCATATCGTCGGCCTTACAGACCGGGTGAATTCCATACTCGTTCCCAAGTCTTTTCTCACATGGGCCAATAAGCATTATGGAAACGCAGAGAACCCACTGGCATCAAGACTTTATATTAAAACCACCGACGCCAACAGTGCAGAATTGCTTAACTTCTTACAACAAAAAGACTACAGGGTAAACAAAGATAAAACCAAGTTTGGCCGTGTAAAGCAGGTACTACAGGGTGTTTTAAGCGGAATGGCGGTATTTTCTGTACTGGTTATTTTGCTGGCTATGTTGCTGTTTTCTTTTTACCTGCAACTCATGATTGCCCGTAGCAAAGATCATTTGCAATTGCTCATTACATTAGGCTACTCGCCCTTATGGTTGGGGAAAACGGTTTCTCAAAAATGGATCCCTGTTTATGCCGGCATCATTATAGTGGCCCTGCTGCTCACCCAGCTTTTTCATTTAATTTTCAGGCAGGGAATTTTTAATGGTACGGAGTTATTGCCCCCGTTGATCCAAGGCTGGGTAGCCATACTTGCACTGCTATTATTTTTTATTTGTGTAATCACCAATTATAAAATGCTCAAAAGTATTATCGGAAAATTGTAACCCCCGATACTAAATGGCTTCATAAATAATTGCAGCGCCCTGCCCAACACCTACACACATTGTGGCAAGCCCCAATTTGCATTTCCGCCGCTTCATTTCATGTAATAATGTAGTACTTATTCTTGCACCGCTGCAACCTAAAGGATGGCCAAGGGCAATAGCGCCGCCATTCACATTTACTTTTTCCAGGTCTAATCCCAAATCATGAATGCAGGCAATACTTTGCGAAGCAAAAGCTTCATTCAGTTCAATCAAATCCAAATCATTTACCGAAATACCTGCACGTTCAAGCGCTTTTCGGCTTGCCGGCACCGGGCCAATACCCATTACCGCAGGTTCTACACCTGTAACCGCCATTGATTTAATTTTTGCCATGGGGATTAGCCCGTATTTTCTTACCGCTTCCTTGCCGGCCAGCAGCAAAGCTGCAGCGCCATCATTGATTCCACTGCTATTGCCTGCCGTTACGGTACCGTTTTTTAAAAAGGCCGGCTTAAGTTGCCCCAGTTTTTCCAGCGATGATTCCCTAGGGTGTTCATCTTTATCAAAATCCACTATTTCTTTTCCAAGGGTAATTGATATAGGTACAATTTCATCTGCCCATTTTTTTTCCTTAAATGCAGTGGCATATTTCTGCTGGCTTTCCAAAGCAAACTCATCTTGTGCATGGCGGCTGATATTCCATTGCCGGGCAACATTCTCTGCCGTTTCGCCCATGGTGTAAGGGTAATAAAGTGTAGAAAGTTGGGAATTAATAAACCTCCACCCCATTGTGGTATCAAAAATTTCGGCTTTACGATCAAAAGCCTGCGTAGATTTTGGAAGTACATAAGGCGCCCTTGTCATATTTTCCACACCGCCGGCAACCATCAATTCCCCATCGCCGCAGGCAATGGCCCTTGCCGCATCCATAATGGCCTGCAGGCCACTTGCACACAACCGGTTTACCGTTACCCCGGCAACCGAAGCAGGAAGTCCGGCTAATAATGCCGACATACGGGCCACATTACGGTTATCTTCGCCACTTTGATTGGCTGCGCCGGCTATTACATCTTCAATGGCATTTACATCAATGGCAGTATTGCGTAACACTAAGGCCTTTATAACATGCGCCAATAAATCATCCGGGCGAACCGTACTCAATGCGCCTCCATATTTTCCAATTGCCGTTCGTACGGCATCTATTACAAATACTTCCTGCATATACAAAAAATGAATTTTTAAATAGCATTTCCAAAGCAAAGAAAACCAAAATTCCCCAATCTTAAGCGATCCGTATCTTTGTAAAATGAATTACCCCAAAAACATACGGGAACTGAGTTTGGACCAGTTAAAAGACTATTTTATTGCCATTGGCGACAAAAAATTCAGGGCTATTCAAACGTATGAATGGCTTTGGAAGAAAAATGCCCGTGATTTTAGTGAAATGACCAATCTTTCCCTGGAGTTAAGACAAAAACTGGAAGCGGATTTTGACCTGAACAGCATCCGCACCGACTTTATACAAAATAGCACCGACGGAACAGTTAAAATGCGTTTTCGCACATTTGACAACCATTTGCTGGAAGGCGTAATTATTCCTACCGAAAAGAGATTTACCGCCTGTGTTTCTTCCCAAATTGGATGCAGCCTCAGTTGCAGCTTTTGCGCCACCGGGCGCATGGAGCGCAAACGCAACCTGAGCTTTGAAGAAATATACGACCAGGTGGCTATCCTTAACGAACAAGCGATAAAAACCTTTGGCTCCGGGCTTACCAATATTGTATTTATGGGCATGGGCGAACCCCTGCTGAATTATAAAGATGTACTTAAAGCCATAGAAAGAATTACCGCACCCGATAGCTTTGGCATGAGCCCCAAAAGAATAACCGTTTCTACCGCAGGCGTAGCTAAAATGATCAAAAAACTGGGCGATGATGCCGTAAGATTTAACCTGGCCTTATCCTTACACGCTGCCAACGATGTAAAACGAAATGAAATTATGGCCATTAATGAAACCAATAATATTAAATCCCTAATTGAAGCGCTAAATTATTTCTACGCCAAAACCAAATCGGCCATTACTTTAGAATATGTATTGCTAAACGGCGTTAATGATAGCCTGCAGGATGCCAAAGAACTGGCAGAAATATATAAACGCATTCCCGTACACACCATCAATGTAATAGAATATAATACGGTTGAAGGTATTGCGTTTCATAAATCAGACGAAAACCATACCGAAGCCTTTGTAAAATACCTTGCCGACCGAAAGGTAAACGTTCACATTAGGAGAAGCCGTGGAAAAGATATTGATGCCGCCTGCGGCCAATTAGCAAACAAATAAATTTTTTGAATAATATTTGACCAAATTATTCGTTTAACTTAATTTTAAGCAATAGGTTTAAACGTCAATTTTAAAACATAGTCTATACTCACATAAAAGATAAAATCATGAAGAAAATATTAGCATTATCATTTGTATTTACAGCATTTGTATTTGCATCGCAAGCCCAGGTTCAACGGCAGTCTAAAGGCATTCAAAAAACCGGCAGCCATCATAAAGGCAATAAAATGGAAGGCCTCAACCTTACCGAATCCCAAAAAGCCGACATCAAAAAAATCAGGGAAGAGCAAAAAGCCCAATTGGAAACTTTAAAATCTTCCGGCCAGTCGCAGGCAGATATGGATAAGCAAAGAAAAGCCATAATGGAAACCTATAAAGGCAAAATACAAAATGTGCTTACCGCTGAGCAAAAAGAAAAAATGAAGGAACAACGGATGAATAAAAAAGAAGACAAGATTCAAAAAGGCGAAAAGTTAAAACAAGACTTAAACCTGAGTAACGACCAGGCTGCAAAAATGCAATCCATTAATGCAAACACCAAGGCCAAACTCCAGGAAATACGGTCCAATACCACCCTCACCAAAGAACAAAAGAAAGAACAAATAAAAGCTTTACATCAGCAGGCTGTAACCGACCGTAAAAGCATTCTTAATGAAGAACAAATAAAAAAAATGGATGAAAGGAATAAAGAAAACATGCAGAACAGAAGAGAAGGCAAAAGGAGAGGTAAAGCCAATAAATAATTTCATTAATAAAAAACTTTAGTAGCGAAACCGCTTTGTAAATCAAGGCGGTTTTTTAATACCCCTAACTGAATTGGGCCGGTAATTTTTTGTATTGCCATAAAGGTTTAGCAATTTGCAGGTATAATAATTGCCCATAGTGATGAGCCGGCCGGATCATATTTTACCGCAACGAGAAAACGCCTTACATGAAATTGCTGCAGCCCAAATACTTTGGGACATCATTGTAATTGGAGGTGGGGCAACAGGCCTGGGAACCGCATTGGAAGCCGCTACAAGGGGCTACAAAGTATTGTTACTGGAGCAATCCGATTTTGCAAAAGGCACATCGGGCAAAAGCACAAAACTCATACATGGGGGTGTAAGGTATTTAGCGCAGGGTAATATTAAACTGGTAAGGGAGGCCAGTATTGAAAGGGGGTTATTAATAAAAAATGCCCGCCACCTAGTGGAAAATAAAACCTTTATTGTTCCGGTGTATCATTTTTGGGATTTGATTAAATACCGCATAGGATTAAAACTTTACGACTGGATTTCGGGAAGCTTCAGTATGGGCGCTTCCTATTTTTTACCCGCAAAAAAAGCTGCCGGGCAATTGCCGGGTGTAATCGTTAAAAATTTAAAAGGCGCTATACTTTACCACGATGGGCAATTTGATGACAGTCGCCTTGCTATAAATCTCTTTCAATCGATATGGGATCACCAGGGCTTTGCCTTTAATTACATGAAAGTACAATCCCTTATCAAAGATGTAAACGGCATTATTACCGGCCTGCATGCCACAGATGTAGAAACCGGCAAAGAATTTTCATTTTTAACTAAAGCGGTCGTTAATGCCACGGGGGTTTTTGCAGACCAAATTCTTTTAATGGACAATCCGCAGCAGCAAAAAACCATAAGGGCAAGCCAGGGCATCCACCTGGTTTTACCCCGGTCGTTTTACCCTTCCGATAAAGCCCTTCTTATTCCCAAAACCAGCGATGGCAGGGTTTTGTTTATTGTACCCTGGCATCAAAAAGTTTTAGTGGGCACAACCGACACTCCTGTTGATTCCATTAGTCTTGAGCCCGTTGCACTGGCACAGGAAATCAATTTTATTTTAAACAGCTTATCGGAATATTTAATCAACAAACCAGAACAAAAAGATGTATTAAGTGTTTTTGCCGGGTTGCGTCCGCTTGCTGCAAATCAATACGGAAATCAAAATACCAAAGAAATATCGAGGGGCCATAAAATGATCATTAGCCCCTCTCAACTCTTTTCCGTTATAGGTGGAAAATGGACCACCTACCGAAAAATGGCCGAAGACTGCATCAATAAAATTGAGCAAAAATTACAATGGCCGCATCGCCCTTCCGTTACCCAAAACCTGGCTTTACATGGCAATACTGCAACCCCAAACCTTCAGCATCCATTTTATTATTATGGCAGTGACCTGGAAAAAATAAATTGGGAAGGAGAATGGATTAGTGAAGCCTTAAAAATTCATTCCGCCCAGGTAAAATGGGCCGTTCAGCAGGAGATGTGCCGTACCGTGGAAGATTTTTTGAGCCGCCGAACCCGGGCCTTATTATTAGATGCTTCAGAAAGCCTCCGTATAGCGCCAACGGTTGCCTTGCTTATGGCAAACGAATTAAACCGGGACGAAAAATGGATTGCGGAACAACTCAAGCAATTTCATACGGTAGCTCAATCCTATTTAATACCTCAATAAAGGCGCATCGGGTATTTCTGAAAAATTACAGTACATTTAGCACACAATCATTTTTAATGGCTGATTATATTCTTGCCTTAGACCAGGGAACAACCAGCTCAAGGGCCATCCTATTTGACCAACAGGCCAATATGGTTTCCATTGCACAAAAAGAATTTTCCCAACACTTTCCACAACCCGGATGGGTGGAGCATGATGCCAATGAAATATGGAGTTCTCAAATTAGCGTTGCAGCAGAAGCCATTGCCAAAGCCGGCATCCCCGTAAGTCATATTGCAGCAATTGGTATTACCAACCAGCGGGAAACCACCGTAGTATGGGATAAAAAAACGCATCAACCCATTTGTAACGCAATTGTATGGCAGGACAGGCGTACCGCAGCCTACTGCGATGAACTGAAAAAGGCAGGGAATCACCATGAAATTTTTCAAAAAACCGGCCTGGTTACCGATGCTTATTTTTCTGCCACAAAACTCAAATGGATTTTAGATAACGTAGAGGGTGCAAGGCAAAAGGCCCTAAATGATGAACTCTGCTTTGGCACCATTGACAGTTGGCTACTATGGAAATTAACCAACGGAAAAATACATGCTACCGATGTAAGCAATGCCAGCCGAACCTTACTCTATAATATTCATGAACTAAAATGGGATGAGGATTTACTCCGGCTTTTTGATATTCCCAAAAACATATTACCTGAAGTAAAAAGAAGCAGTGAAATTTATGGATATACGTCTAATATACTCAATGCACAACCCATACCCGTGGCAGGTATAGCAGGAGATCAGCAGGCTGCGCTTTTCGGGCAAATGTGCATTGAACCGGGCATGGTTAAAAACACGTATGGCACGGGGTGCTTTATGCTGATGAATACCGGCCCCAAACCGGTAACGTCAAAAAATAATTTATTGACCACCATTGCCTGGAAAATAAAAGATGAAGTGCATTATGCATTGGAAGGCAGCGTATTTATTGGCGGCGCCGTGGTGCAATGGCTAAGAGATGGATTAAAATTGATTCAACACTCAAAGGATGTGGAACCTTTAGCCGCAAAAGTTCAGGATAGTGACGGCGTATATTTTGTTCCCGCATTTACAGGACTCGGCGCACCATATTGGAACCCGCATGCAAAGGGCATCATCACCGGACTCACAAGAGGAACTACAGATGCTCATTTGGCCAGAGCCGCATTGGAATGTATTGCTTTTCAAAGCATGGACTTATTAAATGCCATGGAAGCCGATGCCCAACTACCCATTAAAGAATTAAGGGTTGATGGCGGAGCCACCATAAATAATATGCTGATGCAATTTCAAAGCGACATTATTAATTCAAAAGTCATCCGTCCAAAAATTACGGAAACCACCGCCTTAGGTGCAGCCTATCTTGCAGGCCTTGCCGTAGGTTTTTGGAAAGACCTTGCTACGCTTCAGCAACATTGGCAAACGGAAACCGTTTTTTCTCCATCACTCAATGATACCATCAGAAAAACGTTACAGGCCGGCTGGCATAAAGCCATAAGGGCAGCCCTGGCAGAATAATCTTTACAATTTAAAATTTAAAAACCATGACGGCAGCATTCGCAGAATTTACAGGAACCGCCTTATTAGTTACGTTGGGTAATGGCGTTGTAGCCAATGTACTACTCAGCAAAACCAAAGGCCATAACAGTGGTTGGCTGGTCATTACTTTTGGATGGGCCATGGCGCTATTTGTTGCAGTATATACCTGCACCATGCTTGGAGGAAGTGGCCATCTTAACCCCGCAGTTACTCTTGCCTTTTCTTATTTAGGCGAATTTGATAATAGCCTGGTAGTTCCTTACATCATTGCACAGTTTACCGGCGCTATTGTGGGTTCAATTTTAGTATGGATTGTTTATAAACCCCATTATGACGACAGCACAGACCCTGAAAGTATAAGGGCAACTTTTTGTACTTCACCCAATATCTACAAACCGTTGAATAATGCCCTCACGGAAGGTATTGGTACATTTATACTCATGTTTGGCGTTTTAGCCATTTCCCCTGCCGCCGCTACATTAGGCACTTTGGATGCATTACCGGTAAGCTTACTTTTATTAGGCATTGGCCTTTCTTTGGGCGGGCCTACCGGCTATGCCATTAACCCGGCAAGGGATCTGGGTCCCCGGTTTGCACATTTTATTTTACCGCTTCGGCAAAAAGGCAATAGCGGATGGAATTATGCCTGGGTGCCGGTTATTGCACCGGTTATTGGAGCCGTTTTGGCTGCCCTGGTTTTTAATTATGTAAAATAATAGGATTCCTTCCGCCAAATGGTTTTGAAATTGCACGAATTATTTTGCTTTTGCAATGCCTTATGAAAGCCAGGCTTTCCTAACTTTGCCGTTCACTACTGTTGAAAAACAGCAAATCCTCAAAAAATGAGTCAAGACCCGTTTAAAAAATTCAAAACACAAAAAAAGAACAGCGTAATCAAAGAAGGTTTCCGCCAGGAGAAAAAAAAGTATAAAAAAGAACGAGCTGCCTACTTTGACAAACTGAAAGAAGAAAAATACCAGCAAAAAAAAGGATTGGGTAATGCTGCAAAACCCACGGTCACTGCTTCTGCTAAAGATCAAAAAAACAGCAAAGCCACACATGAAACCATGCCTTTAAACAAATACCTGGCGCATTGCGGTATTTGCAGCCGAAGGGATGCCGTGCAACTAATAACAGAAGGAAAAGTAAAAGTAAACAAAGCCGTTGTTACCGAGCCCGGTTATAAAGTACAGCAAACCGATGAAGTGACCTTTAACAACAAAAATGTTTTTGTAACCAAAAACCTGGTTTACATTTTACTCAATAAACCCAAAGATTATATTACCACAACCGACGATCCTCAAGGCCGTAAAACCGTTTTAGAGCTGGTAAAAGCGGCGGGGCAGCAACGGGTTTACCCCATTGGCAGGTTAGACAGGAACACATCCGGCGTATTGCTTCTTACCAATGATGGCGATCTTACCCAAAAGCTAAGCCATCCCAGCTATGAAGTAAAAAAAATTTACGAGGTAAAATTAGATAAGGCACTGGTGAAAAATGATTTTGATAAAATATTGAAAGGCATCAAACTCTATGATGGCGTAATTGCTGCAGATAGCCTGGCTTATGCCGACACTAAAGACAAATCCATTATTGGTATTGAAATACACAGCGGCCGAAACCGCATTGTACGCCGCATTTTTGAACATCTGGGATACGATGTAAAAGGCCTGGACCGGGTGATGTATGCCGGGTTAACCAAAAAAAATGTAGAACGGGGAAAATGGCGGTTCCTGAGTGAAAAAGAAATCAGGCTGCTTAAATACCTTAATGCATCTAAAAAACCAGCCGGTGCAAAAAAATAAAGACTTTATCCTTTATGAAAACGAAAACCTGGTTGCCGTAAATAAACCTGCAGGCTTGCTTACCATCCCCGACAGGATGCAAACAGAAAAATCGTTAAAAGATATTCTTATTGAGAAATACGGTTCCATTTATACCGTTCACCGCATTGATAAAGAAACCAGCGGGCTGGTATTATTTGCAAAGAATGAAGCCATGCACAAATATTTATCTCAATTATTTGAAAGCAGAACCATTCAAAAATTTTATTTAGGAATTGTATTGGGTATGCCGCAAAACACATCAGGAACAATAGATGCACCCATTTCCGAAAACCCGTTGGCAAAAGGTACAATGGTAATACACCGAAAAGGGAAACCTTCTCAAACATCGTACAAAGTACTTAAGGCAAACCGGCATTATTCATTGGTACAATTTGAATTGCATACCGGCCGTACGCACCAAATAAGGGTGCATTGCAAACATTTGGGTCATCCGCTTGCCTGTGATGCAATTTATGGGAACGCCTCCCCTGTTTATTTATCTGCATTAAAGAAAAAATACAAGCTGAGCAAAAAAGAAGAACAGGAAACCCCGGTAATTAACCGGCTTGCACTTCATGCTGCAACGCTAAATTTCCCCTTACAGGATGGCCGGCAACTTCAACTGGATGCCCCGGCTCCAAAAGAATTTAGGGCGCTCATGCAGCAACTCGCTAAATTAAATTAACCCTTTAGGCTTTAACAAGGCAAAATTGGAATTGACAATTTGTAGTTCTTTAAGGGAATTGTTTTAAATTACCCACTTATTTTCTAAACCATGCAAACGGCTCCTAAAAGGGTTATTAACGGATGGGCTATGTACGATTGGGCCAACTCGGTGTACAACCTGGTTATAACCACCACTTTTTTTCCTATTTATTTCACCCAAATCACCAAGGCGCCACCGTTAAATGGTACTGTACCTTTTGCCGGAAGGTATTTTGTAAATACGGCGCTATACAATTATGCCCTGGCTTTTGCCTATTTTATTGTAGCCCTTACCCTACCCATACTTACGGCTATTGCCGATGCCCGGGGAAACAAAAAAAAGTACATGAGGTTTTTCTGCTACCTTGGAGCCCTATCCTGCAGTTGCCTGTTTTTCTTTACCGAAAAGAATATTTCCTTTGGGGTAATTTTTATGATGCTGGCCGCAATAGGTTTTTACAGCAGCCTGGTTTTTTATAATTCTTACCTGCCGGTTATTGCCTCCGTTGAGGACCGTGACCGTATAAGCGCCCGGGGTTTTTCTTTTGGATACATTGGAAGTGTGATTATGCAACTTATCGGTTTTTGCCTTGTACTATTTCATCAACAACTTCCTTTTATTAATTCGGAAGCCGATGCCGTTAGGGCAACCTTTTTATTGGTGGGCATCTGGTGGATCGGTTTTGCCCAAATACCTTTCAAACGCTTACCCAATCCCAAACCCGCAAACGAAGACTCTTTTAAAATAAATGTGTTTTCCAGCGGTTTTATTGAACTCAAAAAAGTTTTTTCGCAGGTAAAAAATATGAAAGTGATGCGCAGGTTTTTAGCGGCTTTCTTTTTTTACAACATGGGCGTACAAACCGTTATGCTGGTAGCGAGCAATTTTGGCAGCAAAGTTTTAAACTTACCCTCTACCAATTTAATAGTTACGGTGGTACTCATACAATTGGTGGCTATTCCCGGCGCTATTATCATCAGCCGCTTATCTATGAAGTATGGTAATTTAAAAATTCTAATGGCCGTAGTTTTACTTTGGGTGGGCCTGTGTGTGTATGGATATTTTATGCAAACGGCCACTGATTTTTATATCCTGGCAATGATTGTGGGTTTAGTTATGGGGGGGATTCAATCACTAAGCCGATCCACTTTCAGTAAATTAATGCCAGAAACAAAAGATACCGCATCTTTTTTCAGCTTTTATGATATTACCGAAAAAGTGGCCATTATCATAGGACTTACCACATTTGCATTAATTGAGGAAAAAATAAATATGCGAAGCTCTGTGTTTTCATTAATCGCATTTTTTAGTATAGGTTTTTTATTTTTGATCTATGCCTTTAAGGCACAAAAAAATGAATCCATAAAAACAAACTTATGAATGTATATAGTATTAATACCGGCTATTTTAAATTAGATGGCGGCGCTATGTTTTGCGTTGTACCCAAGAGTATTTGGAACAACATTAATCCTGCATATGAAAAT
>JAFDZZ010000203.1 GCA_018266715.1 Bacteroidota bacterium | reverse complement strand
TTGCAATTCCAAAAAACTTACCAGGGAGCAAACGGCAATTACAATTCCCCACATCATTGCTCCAATACCTGTGGAGTGATACGATTCTCTTGCGCTTACAATCATGGAGCGTATCAGTTGAAAACCTTCTTCATAGGTTATTTCTTTATCTTCCATTTTGTATCAATATTAATAAGTTGGCATGCATATTATATAAGTGTTGCCCATTAATTATTTTGGCAACCTTTGATCAATTGGCTGTTCACCTCTTTTCCCCAGTTAGGCGCTATACCCGAAGCGGGTACAAAGGTTTCATATTTTTTAGCGGCTTCTTCCAAAATGGGCAAGGCCGCACTGCAGCCACCACCAAATTGCTCCGGGGTATATCGCAATCCCTGGCCAATTAAAAAATAAGGCCTTGGATTAGTGGTATCCTGTTGCTTGGCATCTTCAAGATATTGCTGGCTTTGAGGTCCGTATTCATTATACCGCACCATGGGGTTTACCAAAAAAATACTGGTAGCGATCATACTCTTCACACAGCTTATTTCAGAGTTTTTTGGGTTTAAGGCATCGGCTTTATTTAAATACTCCGTGGCTTTTGCGGCAATGTCATCCACCAGGTCTTTGTTTTTTTCTAACTGCATATAACCATAACTTACCTGGCAAAATGCAGCATAATAAAAGGGGAGCCATTGTGTTTTCTCGGCCTCGCCAATACGGTTAAAATTATTGGCCAGGGCCAACATGGCATCCGGGTTTTTAAAAGCCGAGTCTAACCCCGAAATATTTTTTTGCATAGCTGCTGTGTATTTGTCGTTTTGCTGTGCCGTTGCCGTAAGGGCAAAGCTGCAGATCATTACAAAAAATAAAATCTTTTTCATTGTTATTTAGTTTAGTCGTTATGGTTTGTTTTTAAGTTTATTATACTCCTGCTCTACGGAGTTAATGCGGGGAAAAATATAAGCGCTGGCATAATGCATGGCCAGCCCAATGCCCCAGCCAATGGTTGTCCAAATGGGCCAGGGATACTCTACTGAATGAACATTTTCTTTACTAAAAAACCAAATGGCCCATAAAAAGGCATTTACCAGTACATAGGTAATTAAATGGGTTTTAAAGCTTGCCCTTTTTTTTGCTATTTCCCAAAGCTCAGGGTCTTTGCCTTCGGGAGTGTTGTTATACTTCGACATAATGGTATTGTTTTAAATATTAAAGATTTAAATTAATGGCATCTTCTGTTCTATCCGTTCCAAAACTTAAAAAATATCCGATAAAAACAAATCGTTTTGATGTAGGGCCAATGGCTTGTTTATTACCGGTAATTGTTCCATACTCATAATTAAATACCTGCTTTTGGCCCAAAATATTATTAACCGACAAAACCAATACCCCAAAGGTTTTGGCATCTTTTTTTCCAATATTGGGCAGGTAATTAAAGCTTAAGCTAAGGTTATTGTAATTAATGGTTTGTCCTTTATCGGTAACCATATATTTATTTTGGCCGGCATCAAACTCAATATTATAGTAGGGCCTGCCCGAAGCAAAACTGTAGCTCATATTAAAATTTACCTTGAGCCGGGTAATAAATTTTTTCAACACCAATGAGGCCGAATGCTTTGCAGCAAAATTGGGCGCCATACGGTAAGGAAAATTTAAAAAATCTCTTTCGGTATCCAAATAAGAATATGAAATCCAGAAGTCGGCATTTTTAATGGTCTTTTTATCTCTCAGGAACATTTCAATGCCACGGGCATACCCATTGCCATTGTTGCCTGTTACCTGCGGTTTTCCATTTGCATTTAACCCGGTTTTAAAAAGATGGTCGTAATTTTTATAAAACAGTTCTGTTCTAAACGTTCTGAAAGAAGTCATTTTTTGATATTGCAAAATATAATGAGTGGCTTTTGCATAACCTATACTTTGTGCAGCCGGCAAATATTCCGCTTCGGGCTTTTGATAAAAATCACCATAGGCAAATGAAAGCTGATCTTTATGTTTTAACTTATAGGCCAGGGAAACCCTCGGGGCAAGGTTCCATTTATCCATTAGGGCAGAATGTTCGGCCCTCAACCCAATTTTAAGGGCGAGGTTATTGGAAAGGTAAATATCCGTTTCGGCAAAATTGGCTAATAAATTATCTTTAATGGCGCCAGTGTAAGTACTGCCATTAAACAGTGTAAAAGTAGATTTCTCATGGCTATAAAAATAATCGGCGCCAAAACGAAAGGCGCTTAAGCCACCTAATTTTTTATCTGCCACTACTCTTGCCTGTGTAAACGTTTGCGTGCTGTTTATATCAAAATTTTTAAACTCATAACCCACGGGGTATTGAAATATCAACTGCTGATTGGCGCTATTTTGTAATTGCTGCCCAAATTCGGTTTTATTGTATGAAACGCTTAGGGCGGTAAACAACTTCCAACCATTATTTAAATTTTGCCGCCAATTAATATTGTGATAGGTATTGGGATTTTTTAAGTGCAAAGCATTTTTCAAATTTGCAGAATCAATATCGGCCACACGGTAACCAACTTTACCGGTACTGAAGTAGCCATAATATTTTACCATCCCGTTTTTAGGGGTTTTAATACGAAAATTAATATCGCCCTCGTGATAAACAGGATTTTGAAAATAATCCTGCTTTTGCTTTATTATGGCAAATGCCAAACCCAGGTGGGTAAAATTATAGGTAAACCCATACGATGATTTTTTATTTTTTGCCAGTTTTTGCAAGCCTCCTCCAATACCGATAATATGTGCCGAAAAGCTGGCTTCGGTTTTTTCGGGCAAATCGTTGCTTTCTAATATTAGTGCTGAAGAAAGAGCCTGCCCGTATAAAGCCGAGTAGCCCCCTGTACTAAAAATGGTTCCTTTAAATAAAAATGGATTAAATCTTCCCCTTGAAGCAATACCCGGAGTACTGCTATAAAAAAAGTTATGAACCAAAGCGCCATCCATATATATATTACTTTCAGAAGCCGTACCGCCCCTTACAAATAAGCCGCCGGTTTCGCCTACCTGTTGGGTACCCGGTAAGGTTTTTAAAGCTCCGGTAATATCACCATCAGCGCCTGCCGTTGTAACAATATCTAAGGAAGTAAGTACGGTTCCCTTTTTCTTATCGCTGGCTTCAAAGCTTCCGGCAGTAATCACAACAGCCTCTAAATCTGTTATGGACTGTTTTAATAATATATCATTAATAATATTTTTATTTTCAATTTGAATAATTGTGTTATATGTAGTGTAGCCTGTACTGGAAGCTTCCAATTGCTGGTTCCCTTTTTCGGTGGTTTCAAAACTAAAATTCCCTAAAGAATCGGATGTGGTTCCATCATAGGTTCCTTTTAATAAGATACTTACCCCGGAAACAGGCTTCCCATTTTGGTTTTTTACATGGCCGCTAATTTTTACCTGTCCGGCAACCATAAAAGCCGTTAGTAAACCCCAAAGTAGAAAAAATATTCTCATTTATTTCCAATTTTTACACAAACATAAAGTAGTTTATAAAATAAACCAAATAAATTTTTCTTCATCCGTTCCTAACTCAAATTCTTAGACGCTCTATTAAAAGGGCAATTTTCTATTTATTTGATTATCAGTATATTATTACTTATAAAACAATAAATTATCATAAATTTTAATAGGGATAAAATTATCAACAATGGCAAAAATTATTTTTTTTTGTCGCCTCAATTTGTAATTTAGCAATAGAATTTAATGGGTTAGTAAGTATAAAGGGTCATCAGCAATGTTGACCCTTTTACTTTTTAAAATTCCGGCGATAAATTAAGAACTCTATTTTTTAAAATGGCTTTAGGGTTGCACAAATTTTGCTAGCGGTTTTTTAGGATTCAATTTTTCAGTCAAAAAGTTTAAATCAATATTCTCTCCCATTTTTATCAATACCCTGGCCCCCGTTTTATTACTTCTAATTACAGCTTGAATAATCAATAGGTTGTAACGGTGAACTAAAGCAAATACAGGTAGGATTGTTCAACCTGTTTTTAAATGGGTTTACTATAACTTTACTGCATGAGTAAAACCAAATCGGCATTTTTTTGCCAGAACTGTGGCTATGAAAGTGCAAAATGGCTGGGTAAATGCCCCTCTTGCAATGAGTGGAATACTTTTGTAGAAGAAATAATCCATAAATCCGCCTCCAAAGACCCTAAAGATTTATGGAAAGATTATAACGGGGGCGCTACCTCCAAAATAATTTCTTTAAACGATGTAAATAGTGCAGAAGAAGAAAGGATCATAACCCCTGATAATGAACTTAACCGTGTTCTGGGAGGAGGAATTGTTCCCGGCAGTATAGTATTGGTTGCAGGCGAACCGGGCATAGGGAAAAGTACCTTGTTTTTACAAAACGGGTTGCAGCTTAACAATATCCGCACCCTGTACATCAGCGGAGAAGAAAGTGAACAGCAAATTAAAATGCGGGCCAATCGTATTGGCAAAGCATCCGATGAATTTTATCTTTTGGTTGAAACCGATACCCAAAAAATTTTCCAGGAAATTAAAAAGCTGAAACCGCAACTGGTTATTGTAGATTCCATACAAACCTTACACACGCCTTTTGTGGAATCCTCTCCGGGCAGCATTAGCCAAATTAGGGAAACCGCTGCTGAATTACAGCGCTATGCTAAAGAAACCCATACTCCCGTATTTCTTATAGGCCATATTACCAAGGAGGGTAATATAGCCGGGCCAAAAATATTGGAGCATATGGTAGATACCGTTTTGCAATTTGAAGGCGACAGGCATTACGCCTACCGTATTTTAAGAACATTAAAAAACCGTTTCGGCTCATCTTCGGAACTGGGCATTTATGAAATGACGGGAACGGGAATGCGGCCCGTACAAAACCCCAGCGAAATATTAATTACTCAAAAGGAAGAAGCCTTAAGCGGTATAGCCATTGCGGCAACTATTGAAGGGATAAGGCCTCTATTAATTGAAACCCAGGCGCTGGTTACACAAAGTGTGTATGGNNCCTCAGCGTACGGTAAGCGGCTTTGATTTAAGAAGGCTGCAATTGCTCCTGGCCGTTTTGGAAAAAAGAGGGGGCTTTCATTTTGGCGTAAAAGATGTTTTTGTAAATATTGCCGGGGGCATAAAAGCCGAAGACCCCAGTATTGATCTTGCC
>JAFDZZ010000202.1 GCA_018266715.1 Bacteroidota bacterium | reverse complement strand
CCAGGCTGGTTTTTGAATATTCTTTATTAAAGCCCAACGGGTGGTTTGTTTTGGAACACACGCCCCGTAACGACTATAAAAAATTCCAGGGGTATGCCACAGAAAGAAATTACGGCACCACGGTATTTTCAATATTTATACAGAAATGACAGCAGGTGAAGAACGTTAAAACCATTTTATATCCCCTTGCACTTTTATACGGCACAGCGTTAAAGTTGCGCCATTGGCTCTATGATAAAAATGTTTTAAAAAGCTCCAGGTTTAATTTTCCCATTATATGCATTGGCAACCTGGCTACGGGTGGTACCGGTAAATCCCCAATGACGGAATACCTTATTGAACTGCTGAAAGGGCATTATAAAATTGCCACATTAAGCCGGGGTTATAAAAGAAAAACCACCGGTTTTGCCATTGCCAATCAAAATACCACGGCTATTGATATTGGCGATGAACCCATGCAGTTTCATGAAAAATATAAAGACGTTACCGTTGCCGTTGGAGAAGAGCGCCTGGTAGCCATTCCACAATTATTGCACGACCGGCCCGATACCGAAGTCATCATCCTTGATGATGCCTTTCAACACCGGCAGGTAAATGCGGGCCTCAATATTATCCTTACCGATTACCGGAACCTTTTTACCCGTGATTTTTTATTGCCGGCAGGTAATTTAAGAGATATCCGCCCGGCTGCTAAAAGAGCCCATATTTTTATTGTAACCAAATGCAAAACCGATTTAAGCAAAGAAGAAAAAAATGATATAATTGCCGAGCTGAACCCGGAAGCCCACCAAACCGTATATTTTTCAGAAACCGTTTATGGAAGGCCTTACCATTTGTTTACCAAAGAGCCGGGAAACCTGGATGCCGGTATACCTGCCTTACTGGTTACCGGTATTGCAAAAACCATGTACCTGGAAGACTTTTTGAAAAAACAGGTTGGCCATTTTGAAATGCTCCGTTATGCCGATCACCACATTTTTGATTTAGACGACCTGGAAAATATTCGCAAAAAATTTGAAGCCATCCCGGGAACTCAAAAAGTTATTTTTACTACGGAAAAAGACGCTGTAAGGCTTAAAAAATTTGAAAAGGAGTTGGCCCATTTTCCCATTTTTGTTTTGCCCATTAAACACCATTTCTTATTTTATGAAGCCCAAAAATTTGAAGACCAGGTTCTGCAATTTATCAACAGCTTTTACCAACCCCAACCAAAAGATTAAATGGAAAACAAAGAAGCCGCCTTAATAAAAAATGAATTTTTATTAAAAAAAGATAGTACTTTTTTAAATTTCGGTTCCTTTGGAGCCTGTGCCAGGCCCGTATTTGAGCGTTACCAACGCTACCAGTTAGAGTTGGAAGAAGAGCCGGTTCATTTTATGATGGACAAAGCAAGCGGCTATTTAAAAAGATCCCGGGAAGCGCTGGCAAACTATATAAATTGCGCTGCCGATGATGTGGTTTATGTTACCAATCCTTCATACGGTGTAAATATCATCGCCAAAAGTTTTCCATTACAACCGGGCGATGAAGTACTTACCAGCAACCTGGAGTATGGAGCCTGTGACCGGGCCTGGGACTATTATTGCAAAAAAAAAGGAGCAACCTATCGGCCATTGCCCATTCGATTGCCTTTAGAATCAAAAGATGATTTTATAAACCAATTTGCAGCCGGTATTCATCCAAAAACCAAACTCATTTTTTTAAGCCATATCACCAGCGCAACTGCGCTAAGGTTTCCGATTGAAGAAGTGTGTAGCCTTGCAAAACAAAAAGGCATCCCGGTTTTTATAGATGGCGCACATGCACCTGGGCAGGTACCTATTGATCTTGCAACCCTGGGGGCCGATATGTACACCGGAGCCTGCCATAAATGGATGATGACGCCAAAGGGATCCTCTTTTCTTTATGTAAGCAAAGCCTGGCAGCATTATTTTGACCCTTTGCTCATTAGTTGGGGCTACGAGGCTGTTGCAGCTTCAGCATCCCGGTTTTTAGACTATCATGAAATGCAGGGTACCCGGGATCTTTCTGCTTTTTTAACTATACCGGACGCTATTGAATTTATGCAAAAAAACAACTGGCCACAGGTAAGCAGGTATTGCCGGGATATGGTAAAACAAAATGCCGGCCGGTTTTGTGAATTATTGCAAACAAAACCATTAGCGCCACTTACTGACGATTTTATAGCACAAATGCTGAGCCTCGAAATTAAAACAGCAAATGCAATGGAATTACACGATATTTTATTTCGTCAATATAAAATCCAGGTGCCCATCATGCAGCTTGGAAATAGAAGTTTTCTCCGTTTCTCCATACAGGGTTTTAATACCCGGCAAGACCTTGATAAGCTCTATGACGCTGTAAAGGACCTGATAAGCAAAGGATTAATAATTACTTAAGACCAATTTGCCTATAATTAATATTATGTTAAATAGATAATTCCTTTTAGAGTATCCATGTAGAAGATCTTTAGCCTCACCCGGTTTAGGAATATCTCCCGTTACTGCCCTCCAAAAACTTTTTGTAAAATATCCGTTACCCTTGCTGCAGGATCTTTGCGTATTTTTTTCTCTTCTGCCGCAAGTGTATAAAAAATTCCATTCAACGCTTTCTCCGTTACATAATCGGCTAAATTGGTTTGCGTAGGTGCTTTTTTAAAAATATTTGCAGCTGTGATAAAATCATCCCAATATTTTGTGGCATTTACATTTGCCAATGAGTTGTTTATCACCGGGCGCATTTTCTCCGTAAGCTGCGCAGATGTGGCTTTCTTCAAAAATTGCGTTGCTGCATCATCGCTACCCTTTAAAATACTCATCCCATCACTGACTGACATATTTTTTATGGCCTCCCAAAAAATTTCAGTAATTCCTCCTGCAGCATCTTCGGCAGCCCTGTTCATAGATAAGATGAGCTTATCCACAACCCTGCCCAATCCCATTTTATTTAAGGAGGCTTCTGCTTTTTTTCCTTCTTCGGGCATGAGTATTTTTATAGCTGCATTGCCTAAGAAACCATCCGTTTGATGCAATAGTTTAGAACTGTTTTGGGTACCTATCGTTAAAGCTTCTTTTAAACCTTTTATCACTTCATCGTTGCTGATACCCGCCGTTTTATTGCCGCCAACCTGTTTTTCGATATTTTTTAAAATAGTTTGGCTGCTATCTTTACCAGCCATTTTTTTTACTTTATTGAATACCGATTGTGCAGGGCATTGATAAACGGTGCATATGGCTATCGGGATAGCGATCCATTTCATAATATCTTTTTTGGGGGTTTCAAAACGTTATACCGGATTCTTAACGAAAAAAACAAACTTCTATTTCATATCGTCATTACTAAACGACAACGGAAGCAACTGGCTTACGGTTTCCAGTACATATACTTTTCCCTCCATTCCGGCTAAAATAATGCGGATGGTGGATTGGGTATAATCTTCAAATTCTTTTAATGCCTGCCGGCACATTCCGCAAGGCGAAATGGGCTTATTACTGCTGCCGTTTAAATTATGATAGCTTACGGCAAGGGTTTTAATGCCGGTTTTTGGGTAAGCCACAGAAGCCGTGCCCAGTAATACCCTCTCGGCGCAAGTGCCAACCGGAAATGAAGCATTCTCCTGGTTACTGCCGGTAACTATTTTACCGTTTTGCAATAAAGCTGCAGCGCCTACCTTAAAATTACTATAGGGTGCATAGGCCGTTTGCGTAACTTCTCTAGCAGCTTTTACCAATTGCAAATCCTGCTCACTCAACTCATCGGCAGAGGCATATACTTCATAATTAAACTGAAACAAATCTTTCATAAAGTAAAAAACTGATCAATCCTCTAATATAGCGGATTTTTAATAAACAAAACTATAGCAAATGTTATATTCGTTTTGCCTGCACTTTAAAAAAAAAGATACATGATGCTGCATGTATCTTTTTATCATGACATTCAATTAATTCCTTAATTTAAATTTCTAAAATCTACGGGCACCAGTTTACTTACACCCGCCTCCTGCATGGTAACGCCGTAAATTACATCTACAGCATTCATCGTTTGTTTATTATGCGTTACAATGATAAACTGTGAGTTTTCACTGAATTGTTTGATCATGTTGGTGAATTTACCTACGTTGGCATCATCCAATGGTGCATCAACTTCATCTAAAATACAGAAGGGCGCCGGCTTTATGAGATAGATTGCAAATAGTAATGCTGTTGCCGTAAGAGTTTTTTCTCCCCCGCTTAACTGGCCAATGCTGCTGGGCCTTTTTCCTTTTGGTTTGGCCACAATATCAATACCTGTTTCGGCAAGGTTTTCAGGGTCAGACAATACCATGTCTGCCGTATCTTCTTCGGTAAATAACGCTTTAAATACTTTTTGAAAATTCTCTCTTACCTGGTTAAACGTATTTAAAAACTGCTGGTTTGCCGTGGCTTCCACTTCCTGTATGGTGAGCAGCAGGCTGTCTTTGGCCGTAACCAGGTCGCCCCTTTGCTCGGAGATAAACTCGTACCTTTTTTTCATTTCAGTAAAGGCTTCTATGGCTGTGGGGTTCACCTCTCCTATATTTTCAATGCGTTTTTTTAATTTTTCACATTTTTCTTTCAGCTCTTCCAATGCGGTCTCCGTGGTTCGGGGTTCGTCAATAATTTGATCCAGTTCCACTTTAAACTCCACGCTCAGGCGTTCTTTAATACCCGCTAACTGTAATTTTAAATCGGTGAGTTTATCCTTAATTTCATTTAACAAATGATCAATTCCTTCCTTTGAACGTTGCTTAAGCCTTAATTCACTTTCTTTTTGCTGTAAAATATTTCTCAGATTATGGTATTCCTGGTCGGCCTCATTTAACTTTTTCTCTTCCGCATCTTTGCCATGAAACATTTCGATAACCAGGGCTTCAAGGTCTGAAAGTTGTACGGTAGTGGTTGCTAAATTTTCTACTGCATCTCTCAATTGCTCTTTACTGC
Organism: Bacteroidota bacterium; assembly: GCA_018266715.1. Lineage (GTDB taxonomy): Bacteria > Bacteroidota > Bacteroidia > Chitinophagales > Chitinophagaceae > Ferruginibacter. The sequence goes on along the minus strand of JAFDZZ010000202.1, from coordinate 2,733 downwards.
TATTGACCTGTTGATTGAGTTCATTCAACTGGTTCGTTTTAAATTCCAACTCCTGCTTAAGCGACGTTACTTTGCTGTGCTGCCGGGTTACCTGCAGGTTGTGTTCGTTATAAATATGGCTTACAGAATTATACTCCTGCTCGGCTGAAGCATAATCTTTTTCGATGATGAGCATTTTAGCAGCAATATCCTGCATTTGCGTATTAAACACCTGCAGGTTCATGCGGGTGCTTTCAATGGCTTGTTTTGTAGTTTCCAGTTGTTGCTTAAGTTCGTCTCCCCTGCTTTTTGCGCTGGCATCCTGGTGTTGCAGGTTTTCTATTTTATTTTGCAAAGCAAAAACGGTATTCACCAGTTGGTTAAGCTCCTGCCCTGCCTGCTGAATTTGCGTTTCCTGCAATTGGCTATTAAACGAAAGCACTTCATCATGCTTTTGCTGAATGGCTTTTTTTAGATCCTCAACAATAGAGGTTTGTGCATCAATTTCCTGCTGAAGTTTTTCCAGGTTTTTTGCCCGTCCTATTTTCTTTCCTTCAAACAAGCCTACACTCCCACCGGTAATGGAAAACTTGCCTTTTACATATTTACCGGATTTTTCCAGTACGATGGCTTCGGTATCGGTGTTCAATGCATCATCTGACTGGGCTATACAAACATTACCCAATAGGTTTTGCATTAAAGGAGCATATTTCCCATCTATTTCCACTACACTCAATGCCGGTATGGTATGCGGCGGTTGCTCAAGCGCAGGTAAAGCAGCCACTTTATCCAATACAAAAAAGTTTGCTTTACCTTTTTTATTGTCATCCAGCAGGCGAATAGCGGCTAAGCCTTCCTGGAGGGTATTTACAATATAGTAATTTAAGTAAGGCTCCAGCAGGTTTTCCACTGCTGCACGGTATTCTTCCTGCACATAAATAATATCGGAAAGTAAGGGTGCATCCTGCTTCCATTGAGCGTTTTGATGCAGGTATTTCACACTTTCGGGGTAGCCATCCATAGAATCAACCAGGCTTTTCAGCAGGTCGTGTTCATTTACTTTTGCATCCAGTTTACGGTTTTCGGCGGCAAGGTTTACCCTAAGATTTTCCACTTCGCCCTGGGTGTGTAATATTTGCTGCCTGGTTTGTTCCTGTTGCAGTTTAAGCTGTTGCAAACTGGCCTGGGTTTCATTCCTGGCTGTTTCTTTCTCTTTATGCTCCTGCATCAATTGGTCTAATTGTATTTGCCTTTGCTGCTTTTCATTTTCAATATGGGCAATGGTATTTTGCAGGTTTTGAATGGATACATCGGCAACGGCAACATTTTTTTCTGCATTGAACTGGTCTTTTTGAATGGCTTCGTTTTCCCGCCTTAAGGTATCAATACCCAGGCGCCTTTCATCAAATACTTTGCGTTTTTCTTCTAAATCAGACTTTAGGTTTTGGAGGTTTTCTTCAAAGGTTTTCAACTTGGTTTCTTCGTCGGCAACCTGGGCCTGTGTAAAGCTGATGCTTTCTTCAATACCGGTTAACTGACCGCCGGCTTTTTGCAAAAATTCATCCAGGCCGGTTTTGCGTTCGTTTAAATATTGCAGGCGTTGGGCAGCCAGGTTTTTTTCACTTTCTTTATGGCGCACTTTATCCAGCAATTCATTGTAATCATGCTGCATTTGTTGCAGTTGTTTTTCTTTTTCTACCAGGCCCAGTTTTTCCTGCTCCAGCGCTGCTTCTTCTTTGGCAATGGCGGTCTCCAGTTCAATTCTTCTATCTACTTCCTGTTGTTGCTGTTGGTTGAGTTCTTTATAGGTAAGGTTAAACCCTTCCAGCGCCGCTTTGGCCAGTTCAATACTTACCTCTTTGTATTCTTTTTTAATTTCGTAATACTTTTCGGCTTTCCGGGCCTGGCTTTCCAGGCTTTTAAGCTGGTTATTGATTTCAAAAAGCAAGTCTTCAATACGGGCAAGGTCCTGCTCGGTGGCATCCAGTTTTAATTTGGCTTCTTTTTTACGGGTTTTGTAAATGGTGATGCCGGCAGCCTGTTCCAGCATTTTGCGGCGGCTGTTGTCCTTATCTTTAATAATATCATCTACCATGCCCAACTCAATGATGGCATAGCTATCGTTACTTACGCCGGTATCCATAAATAAATTATGGATGTCTTTCAACCTGCAGGTTACATCGTTAAGCCGGTATTCACTTTCGCCGCTTTTGTAATATTTACGGGTTACGGTTACGGTATTAAATTCCGTTGGCAATAAATTTTTTGTGTTTTCAAAAGTGAGGCTCACTTCTGCAAGTCCGCTGGCGCTACGGGTTTTGCTGCCGTTAAATACCAGGCTTTCCAGGTTTTCGCTACGCAGGTTACTTATTTTGTGTTCGCCAATTACCCAACGAATACTGTCAATGATATTACTTTTACCACAGCCATTGGGGCCAATTACGCCGGTAATTCCTTCATCAAAATTCAATACGGTTTTATCGGCAAAACTCTTAAATCCTTTGATTTCTAAACTCTTTAACTTCACAGGTTTCTTTTTTTATGTAAGGGAGCAAATTTAACTGGATTAAACTTAAAATTACTAAGGTTAATTAGCTATAAAGCCTTTATTATACACAGGTTGTACACAAAGTTAACAAACAAAAACCGGGCCTTAAAATTGCCGGCCGAAATACTGGGAAGGATGCCGTTTTTTAAGTATGTAAATTTCTCTTCAATTAATCGGTAATTATGGCTGTAGCTTCAATTTCTACC
>JAFDZZ010000201.1:207-6713 GCA_018266715.1 Bacteroidota bacterium | reverse complement strand
AGTTTTTTCAGATTCATGAATTTCAAATTTTGTTAGTACTATTTTAAATAAAAAATTAATAGCGATAACATACTGCATTAATATTCATGCCTGCACCCACGGAGGCAAAAATCACCACATCTCCTTTATGCAGTTGATGATGGTCCAGTTTATTTTTTCGAACCATATCCAGTAAGGTAGGTATGGTGGCCACGGAGCTGTTGCCCAGCTTATGAATGTTCATGGGCATAATGCCTTCGGGTATTAGTTTGCTGCCGTATAATTTGTAAAAGGTTTTAATAATGCCTTCGTCCATTTTTTCATTAGCCTGGTGAATGAATATTTTTTTGAGGTCGGTTATGGCAACCCCGGCTTTATCGAGGCAGGCTTTCATGGCCAGCGGTACATACTTCATGGCATATTCATATACTTTTCGGCCCTTCATTTTTATGTATCTCACTCTTGGATCGCTCTCCGGGTAATTGGATTTGCCGAGGTATAAATAATAAGCTTCTTCATTACAATGTGCCTGAACGGCGGTAGATAAAATACCCGGCCCGTTTTCGGCCACATCCTGCCATTCCAAAACGCAGGCGCCGGCGCCATCGGCAAATATCATACTATCCCTGTCGTACATATCCAGCACACGGCTCAGCGCTTCGGTGCCAATTACCAGGCATTTTTTGGCTACGCCTCCTTTAAAAAATGCGTCGGCCTGTATAATGCCCTGCACCCACCCGGGGCAACCGAATAAAAGATCGTAGGGAATGCAATTTGGGTTTTGAATTTTTAGGTCGTGCTTTACTCTTGAGGCAAGGGCCGGCAAAACATCGGTTTGGATGGTATGCTTTAATACATTTCCAAAATTATGCGCCACTATAATCTGGTCAATGGTTTCGGGGTCGCATTGGGCATCTTCAAGCGCTGCTTTTGCCACAATGCTGGCCATATCCGAAGTATTGATGCCGGCATCAATATACCTCCTTTCCCGGATGCCGGTAATTTGTTCAAATTTTTCCACTACTTCCAGCGGGTCTGTATCAATTCTTACATGGTCTTCGGCATAAAAACTATGTATGGCAAAATCCTTATTTGTTTTAATTTGTTGGGGGATATAACAGCCGGTGCCTGTAATTACAGATCTCATGTATAATATATTATTAGTGAATAAACAGGCAAGAATCGGTTTTTGCAATAAAAAGTTCAAAAAAAAACCGGTTATTGACAAATAATGGGAAAGGTAGCCAATAATCATTGATTTTTTTACCTAAACCCTAACAATTTTCAGTTGGTTTTATATTATGGGAATACCTATTTTTGTTCCTCAAATTTTTAACCATAAAACATGAAAAAATTATTACTCTTTATTGCTGTAGGGTTGTCGGCCAATGTGTTTGCCCAAAATGCCATTACCTTGCAAAAAGGACAGGCTATTAAAATTACCAGTACTTCTAAAATGGTAGCCGAACTGGGTATGGGTATGCAAATGACCAATGATTTGAGCGTAAATGCCGAAGCATTGGTAAAAGATGAAAATAATACCAGCTATGTTATTTCCAGTAAAGTGACCCGGTTGGTTCTAAAAGCAGATATGATGGGGAATTCCACCAACTACGATTCGGATAAAAAAGAAGACCAGGAATCGGATATGGGTAAAACCTTATCACCGTATGTGAACAAAGAAACCGAAACCCAATTAAATAAAGCCACGGGTAAAGTAGATTCCATGAAAATGGCCGATGTGGATGAAAATGCTCAACAAAAACTTGGCCCTTTAGCAGAAGGTATTCAAAATTTTAGTGGCGATGGCATTGTTGCCAGTATTTACCAATACATTCCTTCCGGAGCCAAAGCCGGCACAAGCTGGAGTGATACTACGGTTAAAGACGGAATGACGTCAATTAGTAATTATACATTAAAATCAATTGACAACGGAATAAGTACGGTGGAAATGAAAGGCACCATGACGGGTACTAAGCAGGTAGAAGCCCAGGGTGGGATGCAGATTGACATGACCATTGATGCCAAAAACTCAGGAACCATTTTGGTGGCCGCAAACGGTATGGTAAAAAAACGCACTCAAAAAGTAGAGATGACGAATGAAATGAATGTGGCTGGCCAGGCAATGACCATGACGGCAACAACCGATTCTGAAAATACTTTTGAATAAATTACAGCAACTGATTTTTAAAAGCCATGAGCCATCATGGCTTTTTTATTTATTAAATATCAGCTTAAGATAAAATAAGGGGTTGGCTAATTTTTTTCTTACGTCTATTTCAGCAAACATAGCCGTAAGCAGGTTTCTTAATTCGGCGCTTTTAGCTGCTTTGTTCATGAGTAAATTAAATAACCAGGGCCGGCTTGCCAGCTTTTGCAATGTGGTACTCATTTTTAATTCAGCGCCCAGTACCCGGTCAATATCATTTTGATATTGTTGTAAAAAATTTTCGGAAAAATTTTGATGTTCCACAGCTTTGGCAGCAATATTTGCCGCATAAAAGCCCGAGTACATGGCATTGCCAATCCCTTCACCGGTTAGGGGATCAATGAGGCTTGCCGCATCACCAATTAATACATAGCGGTTACCGTAAAGTTTTCTCCGCTTGCTGCCCAGGGGTAGCCCATAGCCGTCAATACCGCCCTGGGGAGTGGCCCCGGTAAAGCGGTTTTTTAGTATGGGATCGGTTTCTATAATTTCCAAAAGCAACTTCTTTAAATTAATTTTTTGACGATGCAGGATGCTGCTATGCATCCCTAATCCCACATTGGCCGATCCGTTGGGTAATGGAAAAATCCAAAAATACCCGGGTAATACGTTCTTTAAAAAATGCAATTCAATAAATCCGTCTTGGTGTAACCCTTTTACATTATTGTAATAAGCCCTAATGCCTGCAATATGGTGATTGGGATCCATGGTAATGCCGCCGGTTTCTTTGGCAAAGCGGGAATGGGCGCCATTGGCCACAATGAGCATTTGAGCATGAATCGTTAGTTCTTCTTTTTCATCACTTAAGGTATAACCATTGGGCGTTAAGGTATGCGTAACGATATGCGCATTTTCCAGGAAGGTTATCTTTTGTTGTTGACGAATTTGTTGAATTAAAAAGTGATCAAAATCAATACGCTTGCTTACAAAACCTCTTGAGTTATGCTTATTCTTTTGATAGTTTAAACTAAAAGGTACAGGAACGGGTTGCCGGTTGGGAGCCGTAAATAAAATACCAAAACTGTTTTGCTTATAAGGCTCCTGTTGAAATTTTTTGATAATTTCCGGGTCTATTTTGTCCAGGATAGCCGCAACTTTTCCACTAAGCCCATCACCACAAATTTTATCCCGGGGAAATACCGCTTTGTCGGCTACAATACATTCTATTCCCAGCTTTGCCAGTTGCAATGCGGCCGTAGCGCCTCCCGGCCCGGCGCCAATGATGCATATTTGAGTTTGATAAACCAAAGGATACGGTTGCGCTTTTATAAATCTTTTAAAGCAGAAATAGTAGCAGCAGGGTCTGCCGATTTAAAAACCGTATTGCCGGCCACTAAAACATCGGCCCCGGCTTCAATAATGGCCGGCGCATTTTGCAGGGTAACACCGCCGTCAATTTCAATTTTTACGTTAAGGTTTTTTGCGGTAATCAGCGCTTTTAGTTCCCGTGTTTTTTGCAGGGAATGTTCAATAAACGACTGCCCGCCAAAACCGGGGTTAACACTCATTAGGCACAATAAATCAATGTCGGCCAAAATATCTTTTAAGGCGTCAACAGGGGTATGGGGATTAATGGCAACGCCGCAATGCATACCCAATGATTTAATTTGCTGTATATTTCTATGCAAATGGGTGCAGGCTTCCAGGTGAACGGTTAAATTATCAGCACCGGCTTTTTTAAAGGCTTCAGCAAATTTTTCGGGCTCTTCAATCATTAAATGCACATCACAATATTTTGTTGTGGCTTTTCTAAAAAACTCTACAATCATTGGCCCAAAACTTATGTTGGGAACAAACCTTCCATCCATCACATCCAGGTGGTACCAGTCGGCCCGGCTGTTATTGAGCATGGTGCAGGCTTGCTGAAGGTTTAAAAAATCTGCCGATAATAAAGAGGGCGCTATTATTGCCATAATCAAATTTTAGGTTTAATGTTTAATTCCCAACCGTGCCAATGCATCTTTGGCTTCAACATAATCCGGTGCGTAAATTAATGCAGTTTCATAACTTTCAATGGCTTCATCTTTTTTTCCGAGTTTTTCATAGGTAAGGCCCATGTAATAATAACCTTCTTCAAAACGGTTATTCAGCGTTACGGCTTTTTTTAAAACCTGCAGGGCCTCCGGGTATTTTTTTAAATCGGAGAGGGCCATGGCTTTTTCCCGGTAAGCTTCCATAAAGCCGTAATCGGTATCCAGGCATTTATCAAAAAAAGAAATGGCTTTTTCTTTTTGGTTAATAGCGCTATAATATAACCCTTTAATAAAATAGGCTTCCCTATTGGCTTTTGCTTTGTTGCCCACTAATAAGGCATCGGCCATTACAAGGGCATTTTCGTTTTTGGTTTGAGCATAAAGTGTACCCAGAGAAATTACATAAACCGGTTCGGGAAATATGGAAATGGCTTTTTCAAATGCTTTTATGGCCGTAGCGGTATCCCCGTTTTCGTAACTTAAAATGGCTTTAATATCCCAAAGCCTGGCCACGCCACTGTCTTTTTGAAGGGCATGGTTAACGGTTGTTAAGGCTTCGCCATAATTTCCTCCTTCCCGGTAATATTGAACCAGGTTTTCCAACAGCAAAAGGCTGTCTGGATATTTTTTTACATCTGCTTTGAGTTTCTCCTCCTGGCCGGATGCAACCTGCTCCGGCGGGCTATCCTGCTTTTTCGTTTTACAGGAAACCATAAAAACGACCATAACCGGCAGCAAAATTTTTTTCATACTGCAAAAGTAATGCTTAACTGCAGTAGATGACAATTCCCTGACAATACTATTTTTTATTAAACGTAATTTTGCCAAAATTTTTTTTTGATGCGATACTTTTTATTTTTTTTAGGCCTGTTTATACCGGGTTTATGCGCTCTAAATGCCCAGCCGGTAAACGATTCCATACATTTTAGCGGCGAAACGCATTTTGCCAATTTACGCCAGCTCACTTTTGGCGGCGATAATGCCGAAGCCTATTTCAGCTATGATGGTAAATATTTAATTTATCAATATACCAATCATAAAAAAGGCATCAACTGCGATCAAATTTGGATGGGAAAAATTCCCGAAGGGCCTAATGAAACCTTTAATCCCAAACTGGTGAGTACCGGAACAGGCCGTACGACCTGCGCCTTTTTTTACCCCGATGGAAAACATATCATTTATGCTTCCACCCATTTAAACAGTAAAGAATGCCCGCCGGTACCAGACCGGTCAAAATATGGCAATAAATATATTTGGCCCATTTATGAAAGCTTTGATTTATTTAAAGCCGATACCAATGGTAAAATTATTAAGCAACTCACCAAAACAAAGGGTTACGATGCTGAAGCAACTATTTCACCCAAAGGGGATAAAATTGTATTTACCAGTATGCGTGACGGCGATTTGGAACTTTATACCATGGATATAAATGGTAAAAATGTAAAAAGAATTACCCATGCATTGGGATATGATGGCGGCGCATGGTTTAGCCCGGATGGTACAAAAATTATTTGGCGTGCCAGCAGGCCTACCAGCGAGGCCGACATTAAAGAGTATAAAGAGTTACTGGCTCAAAACCTTGTAGCCCCCACCAATATGGAAGTGTGGGTGGCCAATGCAGATGGCTCCAATCCGCAAATGGTTACCAACCTGGAAAAAGCCAACTGGGCGCCCAATTTTATGCCCGATGGAAAACGTTTTATTTTTTGCAGCAACCATGAGTATAAAAGGGGTTTTCCGTTTAATATGTATATGGCCGATGCCGATGGTGGAAATATCACCAAAATTTCCAGGGATAAAGGTTTTGATGCTTTTCCCATGTTTAGCCCCGATGGCAAGAAAATTGTTTTTTGCAGCAACCGAAATAATGGCGGTACCAGGGATACCAATATTTTTATTGCAGATTGGGTGGAGTAATACGAAGAAATTTTTGTTTTAGCCGCCTAAACAAAAAAGGTTGACAGAAGATATTTGCTTCGGTCAACCTTTTTAGTTTTATTAAAAGTGGTAATTAGCTAATACCTTTTAACTTTTTTACCGCTTCGGTAATTTTGGGCACCACTTCAAATGCGTCGCCTACAATACCATAGTCTGCAGCTTTAAAGAATGGCGCTTCGGGGTCTTTATTGATAACAACAATAACTTTACTGCGGTTAACACCCGCTAAATGTTGAATAGCGCCGGAAATACCAATGGCAATGTATAAATTGGGGGCAATAGCCAGGCCGGTTTGGCCAACGTGTTCATGATGGGGCCTCCAGTTTACATCCGATACCGGGCGGCTACAGGCGGTAGCAGCGCCTAATGCCGAGGCCAGGTCGGTAACCAATCCCCAGTTTTCAGGG
>JAFDZZ010000201.1:0-132 GCA_018266715.1 Bacteroidota bacterium | reverse complement strand
ATTTATATTAAGAGATAAACTCAGCACCTCGGCTGTACCGCCACTTTCATGCACGCCAAAGGAATTCGGATTTAAGGCAATAATTTTTTTTGATGTAGTAATACTGATGTGGGCAAAAGCCTTTCCGCTAAA
>JAFDZZ010000200.1 GCA_018266715.1 Bacteroidota bacterium | reverse complement strand
CCTTTAATACGCTCCATAGAAGGATTGAAATACCCAAATTTTAATTTTGGAAATTTTTGACGGATACGGAGCAGTAAATTTTTTACCCCCATGCAGTTACCGGTTTCCGTAACGCCAATTTTTCCCAAATACCAATCGGGGTCAATATTAAAATTTCTCCATTGAATCATGCATAAATCCGTTTCTTCAATTAACGTACACAGGGCCTCATATTCTTCCACACTATCCGTCATTCCCGGAAATACAAAATAGTTGAGGCTGGTCCACCCGCCATAATTGCGTACGGTTTTAAGGCCTTCAATTAAATCGGCAAACACATAATTATTAGGCCGGTAATACGGCGTATAAATTTTTTCCCTGGCCGAATTTAAACTTACCCTCATGCTGTTCAATCCTGCATCACATAAGGCTTTTATAGCATCCGGCTTACTGCCGTTGGTATTGATATTGATACTGCCGTTTGAGGTATGCTTTCTTATTTCTATAATGGCTTTCCTGATGGTTTCCCACATCAATAACGGTTCACCTTCGCAACCCTGGCCAAAGCTTACAATGGGAAAAGGGGCGGTTTGTAAATGTGGAACGGTAAATTCAACAATTTCTTCGGCACTGGGTTTAAAGATCAGCCGGTCTTGCGTACTTACAATAGTTTCTTCCTGCGGCTGAAAACTGATGCAGCCAATGCAATTGGCATTGCAAGCCGGGGAAACCGGTACGGGGCATTCCCACCGGCTTAAAGCAAAGTTTCGGGCTGCAGGGCAGGTATAGGTAAGGCAGCAGTTTTCCATCAAATGTTTTACCAGCCGGTTATGCGGATATGCCTCTAACAAATGCCGGGCGCCATCTTCTATTTGATCAGGATGAAAGCCTGCACTCTCCTGCCGGATATCATTTTCAATTCGTACTGCAGGAACAAAAAATTTATTATGGTACCAACCCGTAGCCGTATAGCAAAATAAAGGAAGCGTAGGCGCATTGGGCAGGGTTTCATAAGCAGCTATATAAAACCCGGTAAATGCCGGAGGTATAAAAGCGGCAACCGCCCAGCCTTTTTCACAAATACGCATTTGCCCTGTTTCTACATCTATGCCAATTCCCCGCCGGCCGGGCAGTTCATAGAGTTGACCGCCATCGGGTAATTCAATCCATTCGTCCAATGGCACAGGTATTGCATCCCATCCACTCCTGCCGGTTGTGTAGAGTGAAGTGTCTTCAAAAATATTTCCTGCACCATCGGAGTACAATAAATAAGGAGAATGCGTTACTGCCATTTTACAAAACTAATGATTATTTAGGGCGATCTGGTTATTACAAAATGTGTTCAACTGGTCCTTGTCAATACCGTCCAGTTCATTATGGGAAAATACCAACTGTAAGAGATGGTTATTCTTTAAATCAATAGTGAGTACATCATCTTTTAACAATACCTGGCCAACTTCATGCCATAGATATTTTTTGGGAATAAAAGAGGGAAATAAAATACCGCTTTCATTAATGCTTATCTGCTTGGGCCTATTGGCCAAAAAGCCTGCAACAGCCAATACCAACAGTAAAATACCTGCAAAATATTGTGCTAAAAAAAAAGCCAGCATGGATAGCATAATAAAGCCATCTAAGGTTAAGATGGCGAGTTTTTTGGGGTTATTTCTAAAAATAAAAGACAAGATAAACGCCAACAAAGCAATACCTGTACCCCAATACGCTATATTGTTTTCCTGTGCAATAATAAAAAACCAGCCGGCAACCATCAACAGGAGCGGAAAGCCGGTGATGTGATATCCCTTTTTCTTTTCGGTAATGTTGATAAGATAATGGGCCATTATTTAGCATTACAATGCAACAACATATTGCTGAGTTTAAAAAGAATCCGTGCAGCTACGTTTTCGTCCCACTCATTATTGCTCACACCGGTTTCGTTTACATCAAATCCAATAATTTTCCTACCCGATGCAATGATATTTTTAAAGAGGTAAAAAACCTGCTCCAGTTCCAGGCCTCCATAAACCGGCGTGCCGGTACAAGGACACAATTTAGGATCCAGCCCATCTACATCAAAACTGATATAAACATGGGCCGGCAATTGATCCACAATGGCCTGGGTTATCGTTTTCCATGTGGCGCCTTCATACAGGGCTTCTTTAATTTCCCGATCAAAAAAACATTTTACACGGTTGTTTGAAGCGTTAATATATTCTGCTTCTTCCTGGCAATAATCCCTTGGGCCTACCTGCACCAATTTTTTAACCTGCGGAACCTGCTCTAATACATTATACATGATTGAAGCATGGGAATAATCAAAACCTTCATAACATTTGCGTAAATCACAATGCGCATCAATTTGCAACACTGCAAACTCATTATGTTGATCGGCCAAAGCTTTAATAAAACCCAAAGGAGTGCTATGGTCGCCACCAAGCAGGGCCACCAGTTTGCCGTTATCCAATAACCCCTTTGCCTGCTGGTACACCCAGTCGTTTAAAAAAAGACTGCCGGCATTAATATCTTTTAAGGTTTTGCACATGAATTTATTGTCATTGATATCATCACCCTGTGAAATAAAATTGATGTACAATTCCGCTTCCTTACGCAGGTAATCGCTTTTGGTGAGGATTTTTTCATTAATGTCTCTCATAAAAATCCCTTTGCGCCATTCATCTGCAAATTCGGCATCAAATAAATCCACCTGGAAGCTGGCGTTGAAAATACGGTCGGGTGCCCGGGCCGTACCACCACGGTAACTTACAGTAACTTCCCAGGGTATGGGCATGATGACGAGACGGGCTTCTTCTTCGGTACTGGGTAAGCCAAAAATATTAAAATTGGTATTTCCTATACTATTGGGGTCAAAGTGAGTTAAATCGGCCATGAAAGATGAATTAATATGGGGCAGCAAAGATAGAGGGTTATTCCTTTTAACGGAGATTTTAATATTTTTCCACTACGCTTTGCGGATGATATATTAAACAAATATTTCTACCTTTTATCAGGCCATTTTAAACTACCTTTGCAGTTGGTTTAAAGCTTTTATTACATGAAAAGATCACATATTATCATACTAATTGGAATTGCCCTGGTTATTGCCGGTTTAATTGCTTACTCTGCTGATTTTTCCACTTACGATAGTATAAATTCTGCCAAAGAAAAACCCGGCAAATTTGTACATATCATTGCCCAATTAGATAAAACAAAACCGGTGGAATTTGACCCGGTAAAAAATCCCAACTACCTGTCGTTTTATGCTGTGGACAGCCTTGGCGGAACCACCAAAGTGGTATTTCACAACAGTAAACCTACCGACCTGGAGAAAAGCGAAAGACTGGTGCTGAAAGGTAAAATGCAAGCAGACGGAAATTTTGAATGCAGCGACATTCTTTTAAAATGCCCCAGCAAATACAAAGAAGAAAAAGGCGCTGTTCAAAAAAATCTCAACGAACAAACTTCAGTGATTAACTGATAACCACACCATCATGAATTTTATCGGAGAACATTTATTTGCCGGGCAACTGGGCCATTTATTAATTATTATTGCCTTTATTGCTTCGTTGGTTTCCCTTATTGCCTATGCGGCTTATGGTTTTGAAAAAAAGCCCGATCAAAAAAAATATTGGTTACAACTGGCCCGTATTTCATTTTTATTAGAAGCCATCTCCATTCTCGCCGTTTTTGGGATTGTGTACTACATCTGTGCAAATCATTTATACGAATACATGTATGTGTACAAACATGCATCCAGGGAACTGGAGCCAAAGTACCTCCTTGCCTGTATTTGGGAAGGCCAGGAAGGAAGTTTCCTGCTTTGGAGTATTTGGCATGTGATCATCGGTTCAATATTTATTTTAAAAAGAAATACGCAATGGGAAAGCCCGGTACTTACTGTAATTAACCTGGCACAGGCCTTTATGATGCTGATGATATTGGGTATTTATATTGGTGATGTACGCATTGGTAACAGTTTATTTGCCCTTACCCGAAATGAAATTACAGCGCCCATTTTCAACCAACCCAATTACCTGGATTTTGTTAAAGATGGTATGGGATTAAATGTATTGCTCCGTAATTATTGGATGGTCATTCATCCCCCGGTATTGTTTTTAGGCTTTGCCCTTACCATTGTGCCATTTGGTTTTGCTTATGGAGCATTACTTACAAAAAATTTTGGAGACTGGGTAAAACCGGCGCTGCCCTGGGTATTGTTAAATGCCTGTGTATTGGGCATGGGAATTATGATGGGTGGAAAATGGGCATATGAAAGCCTTAGCTTTGGCGGCTACTGGGCATGGGATCCGGTGGAAAATGCATCGCTGGTACCCTGGTTGATCCTAATTGCCGGCCTGCATACCATGCTGGTGTATCAGCATACCGGCCATTCGCTAAAAGCAAGTTTCCTTTTCATCATCCTGGCCTTTGCCTTTGTATTGTACTCTACCTTTCTTACTAAAACCGGTGTGTTGGGTGACGCTTCTGTTCACTCTTTTACCGATCCCGGAAAAGCCATCAATATTATGATTACGGCCTTCCTGGCAACTTTTTCACTGGGAGGCCTTGCCCTGTTTTTTAGCCGGTACCGGCAAATAAAGGAAACCCACACCGAAGAAACGCTCAACAGCAGGGAGTTTTGGATGTTCATCGGTTCCCTTATTTTTTTCCTTACGGCTTTATTTATAATTGCCAAAACTTCGGTACCGTTAATTAATAAAATATTAGGTACCAATTTTGCGCCGCCGCAAGATGTGGAATTTTCATACAACAAAGTGGCTGCCATGATAGCCATCATCATTGGCTTGCTTACGGCTATTGGGCAATATTTTAAATACAAAAGCACCCCACGCAGTTACTTTATTAAAAAAATGCTTTGGCCCACAGCTCTTTCGGCTTTAATTTTTATTACCCTTGTTTTCTTTTATCCCTTAACCTTTGATAAACATGGTATCGGTTTTTTAGTGGCGCTTTATATAGCCGAGTTTGCCACACTTTATGCCCTTGTTGCCAATGCTTTTTACATTTTTACCGTACAGGGTAAAAAATTTTTTAGTACGGGATCTTCCCTTGCCCATGGGGGTTTTGCATTGATGCTTTTGGGGATGATTATTTCCTCTGCCAATAAAGAAGTGATTAGCAATAGCCGTGTAAATGGTATTAATTTACCCACGGTAGTTGACCCCATGACACGACAGCAGGATGACCCAAGAGAAAACCTTACGCTGCTAAGAATGGTGCCTGCCACCATGGGTCCCTATGAAGTAACCTACACCGGCGATTCGCTGGGAACAGAAAAAGGACGTAAGTTTTACCGAATGAATTTTTTGGCAAAAGATAAAACCGGAAAAATAACCGAAGCCTTTACCCTGCAGCCCGATGTGTATCAAATGAAGGACAATAATATGAGCAGCAATCCCGATACCCGGAATTATCTTACCAAAGATGTATTTACCTACCTCACCTCTGCCCTTAACGAAAATGCCAAAGATGATTCTACGGCTTTTTCAATAAAAGAAATGCATATTGGCGATACGGCTTTTTATGATAAAGGTTATTTTGTTCTCAATAAAGTGGTAAAATCCCCTCAAAATGAACGCTATAATTATAGCAAAGATGACCTTGCGCTGATGGCGGATATTACTGTAGTAAGTAACGACAGCATGCGTTATAAAGCCATGCCGCTTATTGCCATTGATTCCATGGACCGGGTAGAACATTTGGATGATACCATTTATGCCCAAAATCTATTTCTGCAATTTGCCGGCATTAGCGACTCCTCCCATATCAAAATTGGTTATAAAGAGTCGGATCAACCCATTGATTTTATAACCGTTAAAACTTATGTTTTTCCCTACATTAACCTGGTATGGCTGGGCCTGGTGATCATGGGCATTGGGCTGGCGCTCAGCATGCTTAAACGATTTGGGTTAAATACCCGCCTGGCTTCTATTATACTGGCGTTAATGGCCATAGCAATTTTTTATATGTTCCTGCTTGCGAATTAACATTTTTATTTTTAATTTAATAGTTAATTTAGGTTACTTTATGCCTGCCCGTTATATTAATGGGTGAATGAGATTAATGTAAATGAAAAAAAGAACCGGTAAAATTAGTGTTAAACTATTTTTGGCTGTACTGTTTACGGCAATCTTTCTTTGCAAAGGCGGCGCCGCTTTGGCTCAAACCCAAACCACTTTGGGCAAAGGCATTTACGATACCCTGCTTACCGCTGCCGTTATTTATAATGGGGATACGCTTGAAGCCAAAACTCTCGAAAATATTTTACTGGTTTGCAAATTAACCGAAGAGCAGCTAAAGCAAAGGGCCAAATACAACCGCTTACGCAATGCGGTATATGTTACTTACCCCTATGCCCGCCGGGCCGGCATCATTATGAACGACATTAATGGAAAGCTGGCAAACATCTCCGAAAAAGATAAACGCAAAAAATACATTAATTCCCGTGAAAGCGATTTGAAAAAAGAATTTACTAAACCCTTAATGGACCTTTCGGTTTACCAGGGCAAGGTATTGATGAAACTCATAAACCGGGAAACCAATAATAATTGTTACGAAATCATAAAAGAATACAAAGGCGGGTTAACCGCAAGGTTTTATCAAACCGTAGCCTTCTTTTTTAACAGCAGTTTAAAACAACCCTACAATCCCAAAGAAGGCGATGATGCCGCCATTGAAAAATTTGTAAAAGAAGTGCAGCGCATGTATGGCTACCCGGAAATACAATACAGCAGTAAAGTTTTATAACCCTATTTTTTCATTCACCAGTGCGATGATTTCCGCTTCCAAAGCCTGGGCTTTCTCCTGGATTAGGGTACCGTTTTTAACCAGCTCCGCCACATAATTTTTATCGTCGTAACCGGCCGCATTTATCCGTACATTCATAAAAGCACCCATTACAGCGCTCCGGGCACAAAGCGCCCCCACCCCGGCATCCGATACTGAATTAGGATTGCCCGTTTGAGCCATTGCTTTAATGAGTTCCATACCTGCAAGTGATGTTTCCATAACTTTATACGGTACTTCTATTGCAAATTTTGTGGCTTCCTGGATTTTTTGAGTTCGATAATTTTTTTCTTCAGAAGAGGATTTGGGTAAAGCAAAAGCTTCCATAATTTTATTAAACGCTGCCGTATCGGCATCTACCAGCCGTATCAATTCATCTTTTAACTGCTGGCCTTTTGCAGCCCATTGGCTAAATTCTTCCCAGCGGCTGTCCCATCCTTTTTTATGTGAACTTAAATTGGCTACCATGGTGGCGAGGGCAATGCCCAGGCTACCGATGTATGCCGATACCGATCCACCACCGGGTGCAGGGCTTTCGCTGGCAGTTTCATCTGCAAATGCATTAAGTTGCATGTTGACCAACCTGCTATCGCCGGTATTTTTTAAAAGATATTCAATAATGCGTTCTTCGGGTTTAAAGGGCGTTAATTCTTCAAGGCCCAAAGATTTAACGGCTATTTTAATTAACTCTTTTTCACTTACGCCTACAGATCTTTTTTGTTTTTGCAGGAAATATTTACCTGCATCCAGCATAGATTTTAACGGTATTAAGCCCACCAACTCACTGCCCGTAACCCTTATTCCCCTTGCATCGGCCTTTTTACACACTTCATCAAAAGCAATATGCATGGGTGTAATGTTGATATTGGTAAGGTTCATACTGATTTGAGCAATGCCGTATTCCTCAATAAACCATCCAATGGCTTTTACACTTTTTAAGGTACCGGGCTGATGTACTTTTATGCCATTTTCTTCAATGGTTCTGCCGGCTTCCCTTACATCAAAAGCTACGGCATTAGCCCGGCGTGTGGAAGTAGTATTGAGGTTTACATTATAGGCCACTAAAAAATCCCTGGCGCCAATTACCGTTGCGCCCCGTTTTGCATCAAAAGTGGCGGGCCCGAAATCGGGTTTCCATTCGGGCATTTGAATTTTTTTAAAAAATCCTTCGTACTCCCCGGCACGTATCACGGATAAATTACTGCGCTGTTTATTGGGCTGTGCGGCTTCATACAAGTACACGGGGATATTCAGTTCTTCGCCCACCCTTTTGGCCAGTTGGGTGGCATAAACAGCTGTTTCTTCCATACTGATATTGGCTATAGGAATAAACGGGCAAACATCTGTTGCACCCATCCTCGGATGCTCGCCTTTATGCTTACTCATATCAATCAGTTCGCCGGCTTTTTTAATAGCCCTAAAAGCCGCTTCCACTACTGCTTCGGGTGTGCCTACGATGGTTACCACCGTTCGGTTAGTGGCTTTTCCCGGATCTACGTTAAGCACCCGTGCCCCTTCTACGGCTTCTATTTGGCGGGTAATTTGATGGATGATAGAAAGATCATTGCCTTCGCTGAAATTAGGCACACATTCTATAAGCTGCTGCATGAAGTATTAAATTTTCATGCTAAGATATTACATTATTGACTGCTGTAAAAAAGGATAAAAAATAAAACAAATTTTTACTCAACCCATATTGGCTTTTACAAAATCGCTTACTAAAAAATTCATTAAACGGGCGGTTTCATTTGTTTTCAAACCATCGTGCATTTGGCAAACGCCATCGCATAAGTGCAAATAGGCAGCCTTTACATCGGTGCCGGCAAAGTTGATATATTGCCGGGCCTGCAAAGCGCTTAAGCCCACCGGCGTATGGGCATTGCTGAAAATATGCTCCATAATATCCATGCTGAGTTCCACGCCACAATAACTTTCTTCTGTAAAACCGGTAGCATGGGCTATAGCTTGTATAAAACTTTTTCTTTCATGAATAAAAATATCTTCGTAAAAACTATAATGAATAAAATGGTTGTCCTGCATCTTACTTAGTACATTTTGCGAAATAGCATTTTGATGTAATCCCACTATGGCATATTTCCCCAGGTAACCATCGGTTTCGGCATAGCTATAGGCATTGCTGCAATGGCGGCCCTCCATAGCATCGTAGCCGGCTTCGCCGCAAACACTTATGGCATTTATTTGCGCTATGGGAATGGCGCCACTCTTATTGAGGCCTTTGGCTACAGCTTTTATGAGCGGATAAGCATTGTTTCTTCCTCCACCAATTACCAAAGGTATTTTTTTGTAATAGGCAATGGATTTAATGATTTGCTCTACTTCTTCATCAATGATATTTACCGCATGCCTGCAGGCATCGGCTTTTTCCTCGGGATGGTAAGCGTTATTTTCAATAAGATATTTAATATCACCAAAATCATAATGGCCCAGGAGCAGGATTTCATCGCCACTCATAAAATCATTGCTTTGTGTATTCAAAAAAGAATGTAAGAAGGGATACCAGGCCGTATCCACTGCACCCTGCCTGAAATTGGCCATAACCCCAATATCTTCAGGAATACCCAGTAAAACATATTTAGCGCTGGATTGTGCCAATACCTCAGGCCAGTCGGCATTTTCGGGTATGCATTGTATCCTTTCACCCAGTTTTGTTTCAAATCGGCGCACTTTCGTAAGTGAAAGAATATCTTTTTTACTATAAAATTTAAAATGCTTCATATATTATGCACTATCTTAAGCATGGAGAGGCAAAGTAGTTAAAGCTCATGTGTTCGCAAAAAAAATTATTGAAAATCAGGCTTTCACCCAATTGCCGTTGAGCATTACCTTATCAATATGATTGGCGCCAAAACTGTAAAAAAGATAAGCCAGCGATGGCACAGGTTTAGTGAATATGAGGTTGGCGGTTTTACCTATTTTAATTGAACCCACCTGGTTTTCCAGTTCCATTGCACAGGCGCCATTTAGGGTTGAAGCATTAATGACTTCTTCGGGCAGCATTTTCATTTGGATGCAACTTATGGCATTTACCAGGTTCATATTACCGCTTGGAGATGAGCCGGGGTTAAAATCGGAGGCAAGGGTTACGGCTGCGCCTGCATCAATTAATTTTCTTGCCGGTTGAAATTGCATCCTTAAAAAAAATGCTGCCGTAGGTAATAAAGTACTGCATCCTTTATAAGCACCCAGTAATTGAATTTCATCATCGGTAAGTGTTTCCAAATGGTCGAGGGAAAGCGCCTGTAATTTTATGCCGGCTTCAATGGCACCAATACTGTTTAGTTGGTTTACATGCAACTTGGGCTTTAGCTGGTATGCAGCCCCGGCTTTACAGATTGTGGTCATTTCTTCCGGTGAAAAAAAACCGGTTTCGCAAAACACATCAATATAATCGGCAAGTTGTTCCCCGGCAATAACCGGAAGCATTTCATCAATAATTTCACGGAGGTAGCCTTCATGGTTTTCTTTATACAAGGCCGGGTACGTATGCGCCCCTAAAAACGTGGCTTTAATTTTTACATCCGATTGTTGCTTAAGCTTTTTAATAACCCGTAGCATTTTTAACTCTGCTTCTACACTAAGGCCATAACCGCTTTTTATTTCAATAGCCCCCGTACCCAATGCGGCCAATTGGTTAAGGCGGGTTAAGGCGGCTTTATACAATTCTTCCTCGGGGGTATCCTGAAGTTTTTTTGCAGAGTTTAAAATTCCACCTCCTTTTGCGGCAATTTCTGCATAACTGAGGCCTTTAATTTTATCTATAAATTCATCTTCCCTGCTTCCGGCAAAAACTAAATGCGTATGGCTATCGCACCAGCAGGGCAAAACCATTTGGCCGAAAACATCCATAACGTTTTTAGGTAATTGCGGCACCCGTAATTCCAGTTCATACATTGGCCCAAAACCGGCTATTACGCCATCTTCCACCAGTAAATAGGCATCATCAATACTGGCTAATTCAGCCAACGCCCTGCCCCGTATGGGTCCATTATGTTCCCCTATGCCTACTAATTTGCTGATATGTGTAAATAAAACCGTCATGGTTACAATTGTTCAA
>JAFDZZ010000001.1:4881-12756 GCA_018266715.1 Bacteroidota bacterium | reverse complement strand
GCTGCAATAAAGTGTTGATCTATTTCCAGGGGGAAGGGCATAATATCTTTAAAGAAAGAAAATACAAAAAGCGTTACCAATACGTCATGCACCAGGGTTACAATGGTACCCAATGAATACCTCCAATCCCTAAACCGGAGGAAGATGTACAGGAAGATGGCAAAAATGGCAAACAGGGTTGCTTTAATAGCGCCACGCTTAAGGTCATCGGAAATGGTAGGCTGTATGGTGGTGCGGTATTGAATATATTTTGTACCGGCATTAAACTGGTCGTAAGTTAAACCCGAAGGCAATACTTTTTTAAGACCTTCAAATAATTTTTGTTTCACTTGTTCATCGGCATTATCTACACCTTTTAAATAAGAGGTGGTAATATTCAAATGCCTTCCATCCCCAATGGTTTTAATAATAGGGTAGTCGCCAAAAGCTTGTTTTAAATCATCCCTTATATCATCTGTTTTTACCGATTTTTCAAAAGCAATGGTATAGCTGCGGCCACCTTTAAATTCCACGCCTTCTTCAAACCCATGAAAAAATGCAGCAATACCGCCAAGAGCCACAAAAATGGAAATGATGTAGGCTACTTTACGGTAGCGAACAAAATCAATTTTACGGTGGGCAAATATTTTTTCGGAAATTTTTGTAAAATAGTTGAAGTGGCGCTGGCGGTTGGTCCACACATCCGATATTAACCTCGAAACAAGGATACCGCAGAATAAAGACAGCAACAAACCAATAATTTGTGTAGTGGCAAAACCCAATACCGGGCCAAGGCCAAAGTAAGCCAATATAATAGCGGTTAATAATGAGGTAACGTGGGCATCCAGCACGGGAGCCAGTGATCGTTTATAACCATCGGCAACAGCCTGTTGGTAATTTTTCCCTTTCTTTAATTCTTCCTTAATACGCTCAAAAATAATTACGTTGGTATCTACTGCCATACCAATGGTAAGTACAAGACCGGCAATACCCGCTGCCGTTAACGTAAAGCCTAATGCCGTAAGTACGCCTAAGGTAAATACAAGGTTTAATATTAAGGCAATATTGGCCACCCAACCACCGGTGTTGTAATACACCAGCATGAGTATAAATATTACGGCAAAAGAAATAATGAAAGCCATCATACCGCCTCTTACGGCTTCTTTACCCAAGGTAGGGCCTACTTCCTGCTCCGCAACAATTTTTGCAGGGGCATCCAATTTACCTGAGGTTAATACCTTGGCCAAATCCTGGGCTTCTTCCACGGTAAACTGCCCGGAAATTTCGGTATTACCGCCATCAATCTGGTTAATAACATTTGGGGCGCTGTAAACAATATCATCAAGAGAAATGGCCACCGGGCGACCCACATTTTTACCGGTAAGCCTGCTCCATGTTTTTGTACCGGTTGGCGTCATTTGCATGGTAATTACCACTTTACCTTCCTGGTTATGGTCTTGCTTGGCTTCAGCTACGGCATCGCCTTCCATTGGGGCTTTTTCGGTGCCCGGCACCATTTTTACGGAATATACCTGGAAGAAGCGGGCATTACCTTTATCGTTTTTGGTTTCTTCGCCCAATAAAAATTTTAAATCGGCAGGTAACGCATGTTTAACTACATCGTTATTAATATAGCTAAAGAATTTGCCGGTATCCTGCAACATTACATTACCTATTGCAGGGGCAAAATATTGTTTACCATCCGGGCCGGTTTGCACATCAATAGGCATCATTACCTTAAAAAACGGGTTGGCATTTTGATGCGCTAATGTAGTGTCTTTAAGTTTTGTGCTATCGTTTTCTGCAATACCGTTCAGGTAGTTTTGAAGGTTTTTATCGGCATTTTGAAGCGCTTCGGCAATTTCATTAATGCGGTACACTTCCCAAAACTGTAGGTTTGCCGAGGACTGCAAATAAGCTCTCACCCTTTCAGGATCTTTAATTCCTGCCAACTCTACGTTGATGATGCCTTTATTTACATCCAGGTTAATGGTGGGCTGCGCCACACCAAACTTATCAATACGTTTTTGAAGAATTTTATAGGTTTGATTAATAGCGCCTTTAGCGGTTTCCTGTATTTTGCTGATAACGGTATTATCGTTATCATTTATTTTTACTTCTTTACCCGGGCCGGCAAATAAAGCCGCCAGTTTTCCTGCTCCGTTTTGTTTAACAAAAGCATTGCTGAAAAGGGTAATAAAATTTTCCTCGCTATTTACTTTCTCTGCCGTAGCCGTATTAATGGCTTTAAGCAACTCCGGCGACTTGGGATTGTTGCTCAGCGATTTCAATAAACCCTGCAGGCTTACGTCCATCGTTACACTCATACCTCCCTGGAGGTCCAGGCCAAGGTTCAATTCATTTTCTTTTGCTTTTTGATAAGTGGTACCAAAGGCCAGGGGCTTATCTTTGGTGCTGTCTAATATATGCTGAATTTTTGCTTCAACTAGATTTTCTCTGTCATCAGCCGATAAATTGGCGGCTTCTCTTTTTACCATCTTTTCTGCCTGTACCCTTACTTTACTTTCGTAGTTACGAACAATCCAGGTGTAAGACAATTCCCAAATGGAAATAACCGTTAGCGCTATTGTGAAAAACCAAACTAAACCTTTCAGTTTCATGTTAGATATTACTTTTAAACAGTAGTAAATTTTTTTAAGTGTGCAAAGATAAGGGAAAATGCCATAGTTGAAAATTAGTGTTTTTGCCCATTTGTAAGCTGCCACCCGTATTAAAGCGCCCATACTTTTTACTTTTTTAGCAAATTCATCACCGGTATGGCTTCATCAATAATTCAGCTATTTTTGCATATTAATCAAAAAACCGGCAATGTTATTATCTTCTTTACTCACCCGTTTTAATGAACCCGAAACACTAAAAATGGCCAAACTGGGCAGGGAATTAAGGGCTGGCGGAATTGATGTAACAGATTTAAGCCTTGGCGAACCCGATTTTGACACCCCGGATCATATTAAAGCCGCTGCAAAAAAGGCTATTGATGATAATTACAGCCATTATACCCCCGTGGCCGGTTACCTTGACCTGAGGCAGGCCGTATGTACAAAATTCAAAAGAGAGAATAACCTGGATTATCTCCCCGAACATATTTTAGTAAGTACAGGCGCCAAGCAGTGTATTGCCAATACGGTTTTAGCCCTGGTGGATGCAGGCGATGAAGTGATTATTCCCACCCCTTTTTGGGTAACCTATAGTGAAATTGTAAAATTGGCCGGCGGTAAGGTACAATTGCTGAAATCTACAGTAGCTAACCAATTTAAAATTACCGCACAGGAATTAGAGTCAGCCATTACTCCAAAAACAAAATTATTCATGTTTTCTTCTCCCTGCAATCCATCGGGAGCGGTTTATACAAAAGAAGAGTTAACCCAACTTGCGCAGGTTTTTAAAAAACATCCCGGGCTGTATATATTAAGTGACGAAATTTATGAGCATATTAATTATGGTGGTAAGCATGAAAGTATTGCCCAGTTTGACTTTTTAAAAGAAAGGGTAATTGTAATAAATGGATTGAGTAAAGCATTTGCCATGACGGGTTGGAGACTGGGCTATATGGCATGCCCCAATATTGAACTTATAAAAGCCTGCGAAAAAATACAGGGCCAGTTTACCAGCGCTACCTGCTCCATTACCCAACGGGCTGCAATAGAAGCCCTCACCGGCGATATGCGGCCAACCCAATTAATGATTGAAGCATTTAGAAAAAGGAGAGAAAGGGTTATGGAACTGGCCCGTTTAATTCCCGGCATTATTTGTAATGAACCTCCCGGCGCTTTTTATATTTTTCCTGATGTATCGGCCTATTTTGGGAAAAAAACACCACAGGGTGAAACCCTTGCCAATGCAGATGATTTATGTATGTACCTGCTTAATACAGCGCATGTGAGTACCGTAAGCGGTAACGGGTTTGGCGAGCCCAAATGCATCCGAATGTCGTTTGCCAATAGCCTGGAAAATATAGAAAAAGGATTTAAAAAAATCACAAAAGCCCTGGCCCAGCTGAGCTAATGCCGTAGGATATAAATAAAAAAAACTTCTGCGGTTAGCAGAAGTTGGAAATTTGTTACCAACTTTTTACACTCTGGGGTTGTTGTTGGTCTTCTCAGGACATTTAACGCATTGCGTCAAATTCTGAATGGGTTTCAAAGCATGGTTTTCAAATGCATATAATGCTTAGGAACATGGATGGTTTTAAGGACGCTGGATGTTTAACGGCTTTCCTTAGAATAGGGATTAGTGAAAGGATGAATTGGATGCTTCGTCTTCCTTAAGATAGTGGATTAGATGTGTCTTTCTTTGGATATATGTTACAAAACGAACTTTCAAAAAAAATAGAAGTTGACTGATATTGGATCCGTTTTTCTTTGGATATTGGGAAAATCTTTGGCTTTTCAGGATTTTTGGGATTGATTGATATTTAATCGCTATCAATCAACTTCTGATGCAAAGATGCGGCAGAAAGAGTAGCTGTGCAAGAGCATAATTGCTCAATATTCAACACCTTATTATTACCATTAGCATCGTAAATTAACTGCAAAAAACTATAGGAAGAATACGTTGTAAACCATCGTATATCTGCCCTTTCATCTAAATTTTGATAATTAAATTATAGCACTAATAATTGATTATTAATAAAATAGATAGTTTATCTAATTTTTAATTTTTACTTTGAAAGGCTCTGGATGATATCATACTTTGTTACTATATGATAATTTCCGCTTTCATCTTTACTTAATACAGCGCCATTTTCTTTGTTGATGTAAGAGCTTAAACGTTCTACTGGGGTGTCAAAACTTACCTCTGGATAGGCTTTTTCCATAACCGTTTGCACCAAGGCATCTTTAACATCATTGTTTTCTAAAATTTTATTGAACAGCCCGTTTTCTGAAATTGCGCCAATGTTTTTGCCGGCATCAAACACCGGTATGTTTTCAATATCGTATTTCTTCATTAAACTAATGGCATCACTCACTTTTGCATCGGGTGATACGGAAATGGTTTTTTGAGAACCCCTGCCGCCAATTAAATCTTTAAATGTTTCCACGTCAAGAAAACCTCTTTCCAGCATCCACTCATCATTATAAATTTTACCCACATAACGGCTGCCATGATCATGAAAAATGCATACCACCAGGTCATCTTTCTTCAATTGATCTTTGAGTTGAAATACGCCCTGCAGGCAGCTGCCGGCGCTATAACCACAAAAAATCCCTTCATCCTTTGCAATTTTACGGGCCATTACGGCGCCATCTTTATCGGTAACTTTTGTAAAGGCATCTATGTACTGCATATCATAATTTGCAGGCACAAAATCTTCCCCAAATCCTTCACTGATATAAGGATACACTTCCTTTTGATCAATTTCACCGGTTTCAAAGTATTTTTTAAGCAATGAGCCATAGCTGTCAATAGCCCAAACTTTTATATTGGGGTTCATTTCTTTTAAATATTTGCCGGTGCCAATAATGGTTCCTCCCGTACCTGTGGCCACCACAAGGTGCGTAACTTTACCTTCGGTTTGTTTCCAAATTTCAGGGCCTGTTTGCTCATAATGTGCCAGGCGGTTGGCCAGGTTATCGTATTGGTTTACATACCAGGAGTTGGGAACCTCGGTGGCCAGCCTTTTGGATACGGAATAGTAGGAGCGGGGATCTTCCGGCTCCACATTGGTTGGGCATACTATCACTTCTGCCCCTACGGCTTTTAAAATATCTGCTTTTTCTTTGGATTGCTTATCGGTAGTGGTAAAAATACATTTATACCCTTTTACACAAGCGGCAAGGGCCAGGCCCATCCCGGTATTACCGCTTGTGCCTTCAATAATAGTGCCGCCGGGTTTTATTTTACCTTCCTGCTCTGCCACTTCAAGCATTTTAAGCGCCATCCGGTCTTTAATAGAATTTCCGGGGTTAAAATATTCTACCTTGGCCAAAACAGTACAAGGCAGATCTTTTGCTATTTTATTGAGCTTAATTAAAGGGGTGTTCCCAATTGTTTCCAATATATTGTTCATCCACATAGCAAGAAAATTTTTGCAAATGTAAATATTAAAACCCTTGGCAGCGGCTTAGCCCTGCAATATATTGTTTATATCTTGTGAAGAACCTCAAAAAATGTAGCTTTTCTACTACATTCACATTACATCCCGTACTATTTTTAGCGTTAAGTAAAGATGCCATCTTTGCAGTATTAATTCCAATAGCTAAAGAAATATCCCGTTCAAGTCCATGATTAATCAACGTTTTTAAAGCATTAAAAATCTAGAAAAACCATGGGCTATCTTTTACAAGATAGCCCTAGTTTTTTTGGATGATTTCCAAAGCCCTTAGTACTTCGGGATCATTTTGATTGTGCACCATAAAGTAGCCTTCTGTTCTAAATAACTGTCGCCCCAATAATGCTTTAATGGATTTTTGTAAATACGCTTTGTCTTTTTCGGATAAAGTGGCAAGTTGAACCGAATCTTTTTTAGCCATGCTTTCTAATAAACGCCAGCCATCGCCGGCATCATTAAAAGAAGTGGAAAAAATTTGTGCATTGGGATATTGCCTGAGTAAATTGGGATGGAGCAGGTAATATTTGTATCCAAAATCATTTAAAGATCCTTTAATCCAAAGCCGGGCAATTTGGGGGCTGGCATGCGTAGTATCTGCTGCCACAAATACATCGGGGCTTATACCGCCACCGCCATAAATAATTTTTCCCGAATGGGTTTTAAACAACTGTGAACTGTCAAATTTAATAGAATCGGCGTTTACCATTTCACCATGTAAATACCGCTTTTGAATATCAGAATAATAATCATTTTCACCTGAGGTATAAGGTTTTTGAATGCTACGGCCCACCGGGGTATAGTAGCGTGCAACGGTAAGCCTTAAAGCGCTGTTATCACTAAGGTTATATTGATCCTGCACCAAACCTTTGCCAAAGCTTCTACGGCCAACAATAGTGGCCCTGTCCCAATCCTGGAGGGCGCCCAATAATATTTCGCTTGCGCTGGCCGATCCTTCATTACTCAGTACAATTAATTTGCCGTTTTCAAACTGCCCTGTCCGACGGCACCTGAACTCTTTTTTGGGAAAATGCGCTCCTTCCGTATAAGTGATTAATTTATCGCCGCTCAAAAACTCGTCGGCAATTTCTACGGCTTCATCCAGCACGCCACCGCCATTATCTCTTAAATCCAAAATTAATTGTTGTAAACCCCGGGACTTCAACTTCATTAAAGACTCCATAAACTCCCGGTAGGTATTTGCGGTAAACTTGCTGATGCGGATAAACCCCGTTGTTTTATCCATCATATAAGCAGCATCAATACTGCTTAAAGGAATCATATCCCGGGTTAGGCTTTTTTGCATCGCCTTGCCGTTTCGTAAAAAACTGATGACAATAGTACTGCCCAATTTACCTTTAATGATATCCCTTACCCGATCGGCATTAGACTTTATACCGGAAATGGTACTGTCGTTTGCTTTTATAATTTTATCGCCCACCTCCAGGCCTGCTTTATATGCCGGCCCGTCTTTTAGCACATTAATTACATTTAAGGTATCCTCAATCATGCTAAACTCAATTCCAATACCAAAAAAACTACCATTAATTTCTTCATTCACTTCTTCCAACTCACTGGCAGGAATATAGGTGGAGTGCGGATCCAGTTTGGCCAGTATGGCCACTATGGCCGTATCGGCCAGGGTATTAACATCCTTATTCTCCACATATTTATTCTTAATAAGGTCAAGCACTTCATCAATAGGCCGCCGTCTTTCAAATTGAAAAAACTTTTTGCCGGGCATATTGTCCCGTATTTTATATCCTAAAAAAATACCTGCAATGGTAGCAACACTAAATAAAAGCGGGAGCCAAACCTGTAATTTT
>JAFDZZ010000001.1:0-4815 GCA_018266715.1 Bacteroidota bacterium | reverse complement strand
TTAGGGAATATCAACCTAAAGCCTTTT
The DNA here is from genome assembly GCA_018266715.1 of Bacteroidota bacterium. Taxonomy (GTDB): domain Bacteria; phylum Bacteroidota; class Bacteroidia; order Chitinophagales; family Chitinophagaceae; genus Ferruginibacter. Next base: position 4,788 of record JAFDZZ010000001.1, on the reverse strand, counting down.
CAACTGCCGGCTAAAATCATATTGAAGGTCTTCGTGCATTGAAGCTATTACTTTGTTAATTTTTTTAAGCTGCCCGTCATAAATATTTTGCATCACCTGGCTTTTGGAAAAATCCATATTCAACGCCTTGATTTTTTCACATAAAAAAATCCTTAATTCCGCTTCCACCGATGCCGTATCGCAATACCGTATGAAGCGGTCGGCGGTACGCACTATTTTCCGGATGCTTTTTTTGGCAAAATAAATATTGGAGGTATTCACCTGTGTAAATAATTCATCCATTCCGTTTTTTACCGAAGCTATAAAACCGGGTTCATCCCCGGCATTAAATAATAAATAAGTGAGTAACTCTTTATTATCTTTTTTAAACTTACCCAGCCGAAGGCAATATTCCACCAGTTCTTCCCTGGAACGATGTGTTAATTCTTCTTTTAGCTCCTTTATGGATGCCGTTTTCATATAACAAATAAAATAAAAAAAGGGATGTAATAAAAAAAACCTTCTTCCGAAGGTTTTTGTGCAGCATTGCTGCTGCATTTGGTTAAGTGTTTTATCAGAGATTGAGAACGACCATGAATAGGGCGGTCTTACGAGTGTATAAACAGTCAAAACGAAATTTTAGTATTGTAAAAGCCGAAAAAATTAAACAGCGGATTCATTTTTTTCACTTTTTAGTGAAACCACTTGGTAAAACTACTTTCTTCCACAGCCTGTGGAATAATAATTACGCTTTAGCAAACCCCCGGAAACTATATTGCAGGAAATAAACGCAAAACGGCATGAAAAAAATTTTATCCCTTTTCTTCATTGTAGTGATGGTGAATGCACTCCATGCACAGATTCTTAAGAATGTAATACCAACCCCTGCAAATTTCAACGACTCATTAAACCATATTGTACAGGCTTATCTTTCCAATTACCGGCACATACAAGGGAGTATTTTCCAGGCCCAAAGTGATGTGGATATTTTTTATTCTACACAATCCGTTCCGGGAGCCAGCCAGGCATTTATCTATCGCTTTCATTCTGTTGAAGACAGTACAGCAAGCTGGCAGGCCGTTATGTATAGCGGGGAAACTTATAAAGATGCCGCAAAGGTTTATAAAAATACCTTCCGGCAAATAACAAAGAGCAGGCTTAACTTTGGTAATGGTAAAACCGGGCACTTTGAAGGTACTTACACCGAGCCTACTGAAGACTTACGGTTTACCTCATCCATTTTATACACACGGGAAGAAAGCGGTCCGTACAAACATTTTATTGCCAATATTGATATGGTAAATAATTTTGGTACCTGGGAAGTACGGTTAAGCCTTAACCGGAAAAGAGATGACCGGGAAAAATATTAATGCATGAGTTTTTGACTTTGCCGCTTAATATCTTTCGATAATTCATAAATATGCATAAACTGGTCGGTAATAGATTTGGTTTGCACCAATATGATTTTAGTTTCAGACTCCAGCACACCCGCAGCAATTTCTTCTCTTCGCCTTTGGAGCAAGTGATCAATGGAAACCTGTAACGCTTCAAAACCCTCTTCATTTATTTCCCGGTGGCCTTCCTGCTCACCGTCCAGGATAGATAAAGCCGCAGCAAAGTTTTGCTCCGTGCCTTCTTTTACGGGAACCAGGCTACCGGAGCGGAAAAGGTTTTTATTTAAACGCATAAAATAAGATACAGTGGCCAGGTGTGAAGTAAGTAAATATCCAAACACTACAAAACGATGAAATTCCTTCATCCCTTTTTGATAACGCCTGGGCTCCGAGAGCATCCTGTTAAAAGAGCCCGATACATTTGATAAGGCCGTAAGCATTTGCCTCCTGGCCTGTTTAATTTCCGGGTAAGCCGGGTTTTCCGTTTGCAGCGTAAAATAGTTAGCCACAGGAGTATAATAGTTTTTGGCAGCCTTTACCAGGTCTTTCATATATCCTGCAATGGTTTCATGCTCCCACTGGGGTAGTACCATCAGGCTAAGTAAAAAGGCAATAACGGAGCCAATAGCGGTATCCAGCATTCGGTCAACCATTAATTCTTTTAAATGAGCAGGGTAGAGGAAGTAAAAAAATATGATCAGGTAAGGGGTTAAAGTAATTACACTTACCAGGTAACGAATTCTCAAAAAGGAGTAACTGGTAAGCATGCAAATTACCATAATGCTGAATAGCGCAATGGTATGATCCACAAAAAATAAAATCAACAAGCCGAGGATAATGCCGGCAAAAGTACCGATAAGCCGGTCTTTATTTCGTTGTTTCGTAAGGCTGTATGCCGGCTTAAGAATTACCACAATGGTTAACAATATCCAGTAGCTATGGCCGATGTCAAACAATAAGGATACCACGTAACCCACCAGCAGGGCTATGGCTACCCTAAGGGAATGCCTGAAAATATTAGACCCCAGGTGCATATTATCAAAAAAATACCGGGCGCTTATTTCTATGGTACTGCCAAAATTTAAGTGTTCTAAATCTTGTGTTTGTTTTTTAAGTTTATTATCAAGGCGGGTGTAAAAATGCAGTTCATTGGTTTTTTGAGAAATGTGTTTAAGGTTGTTCAAAATTCTTCCCAATGCAAAGAAGTGATCTACGTTATCGGGATGCATAAAATTTTTACGGAGCCCTTCAAATTCCTGGGCCAGCAGGGTAATTTTTTCAACCAGGTTGTTTGATGCGGTAGAGGGTGAGCTGCTCTTAACGGCAATACCCAGCAACTCCAATTCGGCAGAAATGGCCTGTATGTGTTCCCCGAATTTTTGCAGAATGCCGGTTTGCTCAAATTGTTTTTGCAGTAATTCATAATCCTGGTACGAGGTCATAATACTTTCAAAAAGATCAACCGCATCGGTATAAATCTTTACCAGGTTACGGCTTACTGCCGTACTTTCTTTAGTAAACTGCCTGGTGGAAAAAATGATATCGCTCAATAAATTCTGTTCTTCCTGTATTTTAATTTGCTTTTCCAGCAAATGGTTGTAAATAGCTGTAAAATCAGGCTGGGGCTGGTAAAATTCACCACGGGTTTTAAAATAATCTCCAATATGAACAATAAAATCGCCAAGAGTTTGCTGCATGAGCCTGTAGGGCCTCAATATATAAAGCGTTAAGCTAAACAGCATATACCATAATGCGCCGGCCACAATTAAAAGCGCCTGTATTATTTTTTCCCCATCAGCAGTGCCGGAATCTAAAGAAAGCACCATAATAATAAGGCCTGAAATACCGATGGACGAAACCCTGGCACCATATACACTAAACATGGAGAAAACAAAACCCATAATAAAGATGATCGCACCCTGCAAAAAAGGATGATACCCCGAAAAACTCATGATCACCGATACGAATCCAACCAGTAATGCATTTACCAGCATACCGTTTCTTCGCAAATTCACCGGGCCGGGAATATCGGCAATGCTGGAACACAAAGCCCCCAAAGACAATAATATCCCAAGTTCTAATTTTCCAAAAAAATTTAATATTAAGGCAGGTACCAAAATGCCAACCGTCATGCGTAGCCCTTCGGAGAAAAAGCGGCCGTTAAAAAAGCTTTTATATGTATTTTGATCGGTTAAAGCCATAAGTATGCAGTACCGGCTGGTACATTAAGACCAGGTTATTGCATTTGAACAAAAATATATCTACCGGGGTGAAACATACCTTTATATTTGCATAAGCAATTTATTAACCCTTTTACAAACAAAAAAAACTTCATGTCAGCAACCTGCAGCTTTACAGTTCCCTTTACCGGAAATGCCGATGAAATATTTAATAAGGCCAAAAATGTAGTTGAAAACCAGGGGGGCACTTTTAACGGGGATGCCCGGCAGGGAAATTTTTACATTGAGGTATTTGGCAATAAAATAGCCGGAGATTATTCCGTAGCCGGAAATGAACTGAGCATTAATATTACGGATAAACCTTTTTTTGTACCCTGTGCCACTATTGAGAATCTCTTAAAAAGCAAACTTTCTTAGCCTTTATTGAATGCGTATTTTGCGGTATTCGTTGCTGTTAGTACCCCAAAATCTAAGCATATAAATACCTTGTGGCACATGGGGTAACTGGCATACCACAACCCCTTCGCTATTTCTAAAATCTTTGTAAAACAATTGCCTTCCATCTGTGCTAATGAGTTGCATTTGCAATCCTTTTTTGGGCAATTCAATGGTAATACTATTATTGGTTACAAGGGTAGGGTAGGTTTTAATATCGTAAATGGACCCTTTTAGCATTACAACCGGGGAATAAAAAGATACGCCGTTTTGCTCTACAATTTTTAAACGGTAAAAAACTGCACTGCTGTTTTGAAAATTATGATTAAACGTATAATTAATACTTCCATTTGCCGTAATATTCCCTACGGTTTGGTAATCCTGGTTATTCGAGCTGTATTCTAATTCATAATGATCAATATTTACTTCTGATGACACTTCCCAACTAATTTTATTAATGTTGTTTTGTTTTACTGCTGTAAAAGAGTTTAAGACCACCGGCACAGCGTTGGTAACAATAATTTTATACAAAGTGCCATTTGAACGGCGTACGGCATACAAGGTGCTGCCATCTGCACTTTCGCCAAAACCGGAGATATTGTTTAACAACCCGGTTTGCATCACTGCGAGTTGCCCGGGCTTTATGAGCCAAAGGTTTGTGGAAATGTAATCTACCGTTAAATAATACCCGTAAAGTGTAGGAAATTCTGTTCCCCTGTACACATAGCCACCGGTAATGGAAAAACCACCGGTAGTGCTGTTATGCGTATATTCAAAAATTGGATCGGTATAGGTTGCAG
>JAFDZZ010000019.1 GCA_018266715.1 Bacteroidota bacterium | reverse complement strand
TTCGCCTATTGAGTTTAAAAACGATAAGGATAAAAAGGGCGATATGTTTGAGAAGGATTCCAAAAACAAAAACTCCAAAGATGGCGCCGGCTGGTATTTCTCCGATGCCAGTGCAAAAAGCCGTGGCTCATCGGAGTTTAAATCACTTTGGGGGAAACGGGAAAATGTAGATAATTGGAGGCGCAAAGCTGCTATAGACTTATTGGCAAAGCAAAAAGCTGCCGCACAAAATAATAACAATCCCGATGAGCCGCTGCCTGCAGGGGCTGATGAAGAAAGTAATGCACAAGCGGCAAAAGAAGCCGATTATAGCTTTGAAGGCATGATGGCCAATCTCCCCATCAGCCAGGCGCAAAAAGATACCAGTAACCATATAATTGCATCCAATCTTTTGGCTATTGCCTGCATTTTTCAAAATGAATTGATGGATTATGAGCAAGCCATAAACGCCTACCTGCAATACCTGGAGCGGTTTAAAGATTCCGATAAACAGGCGGATGCCTATTTTGGCCTCTACTATTGTTATACCAAATTGGGAATGACCAGTAAGGCAGAGTATTATAAGAATATCATTGCAAATAAGTATGCAGGCACTACCTATAATACCATTATTCAAAACCCTAAATCTTTGGATCCCAATTATAAAGATCCGGCCATTACTGCTGTTTATGAAAATATTTACAGCATGTTTATAGAGGGTAAGTTTGATAGCGCTGCGTTGGCTAAACAAAAGGCCGACAGCCTTTATGGAAATAACTATTGGACGCCACAATTATTATACATTGAAGCCGTACAACTCATTCATCAGCGAAAAGATAGCGCTGCCATTGCGATTTTAACCGATTTACAGAATTTATACCGCACTTCTCCATTATCGTTAAAAGCGGCCAATCTCATTGAAGTATTGGGTCGCAGGGCACAAATTGAAGACTATCTCAATAAACTTGAAATTACCCGTGCTACAGAAGAAAAAATTATTGTGGGAGATGAAACCGCACAGCCTGTAGAGAAAAATAAGCCCATGCAACTGGTTTCCGTATCCCCGGTTAAAACCATTTCTCCTACGGTTATAAAGCCTGTCACTTCCGATTCATTAGTAAAAGTATTGCCGCAATTTAAAAGCGGGTCTTTTGTATTGGAGCCCGAAAAGCCCCATTTGGTAATTATGATATTTGATAAAGTGGATCCTGTTTATGTAAATGAAGCCAGGAACGCCATGAACCGTTATAACAGGGGAAATTCCAACTATAGGGCAATTACCGTAAATAAAGATGCTCTGGATGCTGAAAAAGCCCTGCTGGTATTTGCATCATTTAGCAATGCAAATGAGGCCATAGCCTATTACGATAAAGTGAAAAAGGCGGCGCCATCCGAAATGGCCTGGCTGCAACCTTCAAAATATTATTTTTTAATCATTTCTGAGGCCAATCTTACGGTGCTAAAAAATAATAAAGATATCACTGCCTATAAAATTTTACTCAATAACAATTTTGGGAACAAATTTTGATTAGGTTATTGCCGTACTAAACTCAATGTAATTGTATGAAAAAATCGGTTAAGCTTTTGTGGCGTTTCTTTTTTTGGGGCCTGCTATTGGTTGTTTTCATTTTTTCACTCGCCTATTTTGGCGTGTTTGGAAAAATGCCCTCATTAAAAGAGTTGGAAAACCCCGAAGCCGATCTTGCCAGCGAAATTATAAGTGCAGATGGTTTGCTCATGGGTAAATATTATTCTGAAAACCGAAGCGAAGTAAAGTACAATGAAATTTCGCCCAATATAATTCATGCCTTAATTGCCACAGAAGACCAGAATTTTTATGATCATTCCGGCATTGATGCCAAAGCGGTTGCAAGGGCGGTTTTTAAGTTGGGAACCGATGGTGGCGGAAGCCCCATAACACAGCAACTGGCCAAAATGATCCTGCGGCAGGGAAGTGGAAATGTGGTAGAACGGGTAATTGATAAAATGAAAGAATGGATTGTTGCCGTAAGGCTGGAACGCAATTTCACCAAGGAAGAAATCTTAACCCTTTATCTCAACAGGGCGCCCTGGGGTAATTTGTATGGAATTAGAAATGCCAGCCGTACTTATTTTCAAAAAGAACCTTCTGCGCTTAAATTGGAAGAAGCTGCCGTTCTTGTGGGTATGCTAAAAGGGTTTATCTATAACCCCATTTCACGGCCCGATGCAGCGCTCAACAGGAGAAATACTGTGATACAGCGTATGGTAGATGCCAAACAACATTACCTCACACAGGCAGATGCCGATAAACTTAAAGCAAAGCCGCTTATTACCAATTACAAGCCCATTGATGAAGCTATTGGTATTGCACCCTATTACCGCAGGGCATTAATTGACGTAATAAAAAAATGGTGTAAAGAACATACCAACCCCAAAACCGGAGAACCCTATGATTTATACCGGGATGGCCTCAAGTTTTATACCACTATAGATACCCGTATGCAGAAATACGCTGAAGAGGCGGTATTGCAGCATATGCCGGTACTGCAAAAAAAACTCAACGCTTTTCTTAAAGGAAGGGTTAATAAATTGTGGGATAAGCATCATGAAGTATTGGAAAACGGGATAAAGTATTCGGAACGTAGAAAAAATATGCTGGAAGCCGGCTTAAGTGAAGAAGAAATCCGAAAATCTTTTGACGTACCCGTAAAAATGAAAATTTTTACCTGGGATAATCCTAAGCATGAGAAAGATACGGTAATGACGCCCCTGGATTCCATTAAATATCACAAGCAACTCATGCAGGTAAGCTTTGTTGCTATGGATCCAAAAACCGGTGAAATTAAAGCCTATGTTGGTGGCTTTGATTATAAATGGTTTAAGTACGATAATGCTTCGGCTATGCGCCAGGTGGGTTCTACCTTTAAGCCATTACTTTATACCCTTGCCGTTACCGATGCCGGCTACACGCCGGAAACCGTAATACCCGGAGGGGCATTAACGTTAAACGGTAAAACCATTTCCGGTGGCGGCGGCACTATGGCCTACTGCCTGGCACAATCTAAAAATGCTGCTGCCTGGCGTTTAATGTCGGTTATTGGCGTAAAAAGAACTTTAGAGTTTGCCCAGCAATGCGGTATTAAAACAAAGTTACCCCCTTATCCTTCCATAGCGTTAGGTTCTGCCGAAATCCCTATGATAGAGATGTTGCAATCTTATACGATGTTCCCCAACCGGGGATATAATACGGAGCCGGTTTACTTAACCCGGATAGAAGATAAAAACGGTAACCTGGTTTTTGAATTTCCATTGGCCCAAAGCAAGCAAATAATTGGCGAAGTGGATGATTATACCATGGTAAAACTCATGGAAGGCGTTATTAAATCGGGTACAGCACGTTCCTTAAACAGCTATAATATTCCTGTTGCCAAGGCCGGTAAAACCGGAACCACCAATAATAATACCGATGGCTGGTTTATAGGTTATACACCTGATTTACTTGCCGGCACCTGGGTGGGATGCTCCGATCCTTTCATACCCATATATTCCAACAATGCAGGTGGCTCCGAAATGAGCGCCCCACGCTGGGGAATTTTTATGAGCAAGGTAGCAGCAGATAAAAAGCTGGATTATAATAAAAAGAAAGATTTTGATGAACCCCCGGAAATGAAGATGGACCCCATTTATGCCGATAACAGCCGGTTTGCAGAATTATTAAACCAGGGCGACAGCCTTACCTTAGATTCCGGGGTAAATGATGGTGGTGATTTTTTTAATGACGAGGGCATTGAAGAGAATACCGGGGCAAGTGAAATAAACAAATCTCCTTCGGATACTTCAAAAAAACAACTTCCGGGTAAAGAGCCGCTCAAAGAATCCGATAGTAAAAAGCCGGATAAAACTGCACCAAAAAAGCCGGAAGAAAAATCAAATGACTATTAATCAATAGAACAATTTTATTAAGGGCTGAAGAATTTCAGCCTTTTTTATTTTTATTAAGCATAGGGCCTGCTTTTGCTAACATTCTTACTGGCATAAAAAAAGCGGATGATTTTATTCATCCGCTATAGAAAAAATTTATGGTATTTTCTTATGCTTCTTTATTTTCATCAGTTGAAGCAGAAGGAGCTTCATTATCTAATTTAGCTTTTATATCCGCTAAAGCGCTAAGATCCCCAAGTGTTGCTTTTTCCACTTTACTTTGAATACTCTTAACCACTTTCTTGGTTACTTCAGCTTCCGCTTTCTTTTCTTTAATATGCGCTTGCTTTTCTTCTTCTTTTTCCTGTTCCCACAGGCGGGTGTGGCTCAACACGATGCGTTTATCGGCTTTTTCAAATTCTAAAACCATAAAATTGGCCACTTCATCCATGCCAATTGATTTACCGTCTTCTTTCATTAAATGACGGCCGGGTGTATAGCCTTCAAGTCCGTAAGGTAATAAAACCATTGCGCCTTTATCATCTTTTTTAATAACGGTTCCTTCATGAACAGAGCCAATGCTGAAGATTTCCTGCAAACCTACCCAGGGATCTTCTTCAATTTGTTTATGGCCCAATTGAAGTTTACGTCCTTCTTTATCAATGCTAAGAATGAGCACTTCAATTTCGTTACCCACTTTTGTGTATTCGTTAGGGTTGTTGAAACGTTTCAACCAGCTTAAATCGCTGATGTGGATCATTCCGCCGATACCGGTAGCCAATTCAACAAACACACCATAGGGCGTAATGTTTTTCACAACGCCAATGTGTTTGCTTCCTTCCGGAAACCTGTTTTCAATAGTGCTCCATGGGTCTTCTGTCAATTGTTTGATAGAAAGGCTCATTTTACGGGTTTCTTTATCGAGGGTAACTACTTTTGCTTCATATTCATCACCTATTTTGAAGAATTCTTTGGCATTAATAGGAGTGTTGGCCCAGGTAATTTCGCTTACATGTACCAGGCCTTCAACACCGGGATTAATTTCAAGGAAAGCGCCGTAGTCTTCAATGTTCACTACTTTACCTTTTACAATTTCACCTTCGTGAATGTTTTCTGCCAAAGTATCCCAGGGGTGTGGAGTGAGTTGTTTTAAACCCAGGCTGATGCGTTTTTTATCATCATCAAAATCTAAAACCACTACGTTTAATTTTTGATCCATTTTTAGCACTTCTGCCGGATGGGTAATTCTACCCCATGAAATATCGGTAATGTACAACAGGCCGTCTAAGCCGCCAAGGTCAAGAAATGCACCAAAGTCAGTGATGTTTTTGATGGTACCTTCAAGTACCTGTCCTTTTTCAAGTTTACCGATAATTTCAGCTCTTTGGGCTTCAATATCGCTTTCAATAAGGGCTTTATGGCTTACTACGGCATTCTTAATGGCTTCATTTATTTTTACCACTTTAAACTCCATCGTTTTACCTACAAACTGATCATAATCCGTTACCGGTTTCACATCTATTTGTGATCCGGGTAAAAAGGTTTCTAAACCAAACACATCTACAATCAGTCCACCCTTGGTTTTACTGGTAACTGTTCCGGTAACAATTTCTCCGGTTTTATTTACTTCTACAATTTTTTCCCAAGCACGGGTAATACGGGCCGATTTGCGGCTTAAGTTTAGGTTGCCGTCCCGGTCTTCTTTTTCTACAACCATTACTTCAACTTCATCACCTACCTTCACTCCGCCTGGCATATCCCTAAATTCATTAAGAGAAATTAAACCATCGCTTTTAAAACCAATATTTACAACAGCATCGGTTTTGGTTAAGGATTCAATGGTGGCCATAATCATTTCACCATCGTTAATTTGCCTGAACGTTGCCTCATACACTTTGTCGTACTTTTCTTTTTCTTCATTAGTGTAGGCCGATACATTTCTTTTGTCCCTGCTCCAGTCAAAATCATCATGGGCGGTTTCAACGGGTGTGGTTATGGCTTCGGTTTCCTGAACAGGTGCATTTGTTGACGCAGTAGCTTCGGCAATTTCTGAAGCTTTAGGCTCCTGTTCTTCTGCGTTTAATTGTTTAATAATATTGAATGACATAATATAATCCCGTGTTTTTTAATCGGGGTTGCAAAGGTACGGCTTTTTATATTTATGTCAATGGGCATTTATTGCTTATATATATAGCTGGTAATCAATAAAAAAGCCCTCCCAATTGGGAGGGCTTTCATCCATTCATTTAAATCATTAAGGTATAAGTACCCTACCTGTTTTAATACGTTTGCCGCTTCTGTCTGCCAACTCAACGGTATAAATACCTTTACTTAAGTTAGACAAGTTAACCGGCATATTGGTATAAGGACCAAATACTGTGTATATTTTAGTGTACACTCTTGCTCCTTTACTGTCAAATACATTTAAAGTGCGGCCACCCTGGTTGGTAATGCTGTGATATCTCACATTAAACTGTCCATTAGGCGCCGGGCTTGGGTAAATAAATAAAGTTGCAGTTACTGAATCCCTAATTGTGTAAGATGCCGATGTGGCCATACAACCATTTACATCTTCCACTACCGCATAGTATTCACCAAGGTGATCTACATCTACGGGTAAATTAGCCTGTGTACCTACAACTGATCCATCGTACATCCAGGTTACTGACTCTGCAGCATTTGGTGATGTAGCTACAGATAAGGTAGTGGTTAATCCAGGGAATAAGGCCGAATATGGATTAGCTGCAACAACCAGTGTTGGATTTGGATATACGGTTAAGGATCCGGGAGTAGCCTGTAATACACTGTTACAAATGCTTACATACATGGAATCATAGTAGAGATAACCATCCATATCGGGGTTAATTGAACTAATGCTCAATGAGCCTGTGTTAACACCGCTATAGTTTCCTCCATTACTTAAAGCCGTAAAGGTAGCGCCACCATCGGTACTTAAATACCATTGGTGATTAATGGTAGAACCGCCTGATGGTTCAGATGCGGTAAAGGTTACGCTGCTACCATCACATGCAGCCTGGTTTTCTACTGAAGAAGTACCGGTAATGGCTTCATTAACGGTTACAGGCACTGTAGCTACAGAGGATTGACAGGTTGTCGTACTGAAGCTTACATCATAATTGTTTACGCCGGCAGCAGTTGGCTGTACATAAACAGTGGTTGCCGGTGTGCCGTTATATGGCGTGGTTCCAGCAGCATCGCTAAAGATAGTGCCTGCCGGCCCTGTCCATACACCCTGTGCAAAGTTTGGAGCAGTATATGTAATAAATAATTCAGCAGCTGTTACACTTCCCACATCACCTGCGCCTAAGTCGGCTACAAGAATGTTCCAGGTACCGTTGATGGTACTTAACAAAGCAGCCCATGTGGAATTTGTAGTAACCATATTACCAAAGCTTGGATTGGTTATTAGCCATCTTTCGGCAGCAAAACTTCCGGTTCTTGGAGCTGGGGCGCCACTGATAGGAGTAGTTGAAACAGAATCAATTGTGGTATTGGTAAAATTGGCTGTACCATTACTTCCGGATGCATTATCCAATAAAGCAAACATGCTTAAAGAAGTGTTATTTGGTGCTTGCAAATTCATCACTACATCGCCTACCCAGGTATGTGGTAAAGTGAATTTAATACCAATATTTTGAATGATTGAGCCTGCTGGGATACCAGAAACCTGGATTGGAACAGCTAAAGCATTAGTTATGGGGAACGTATTATCCGGAATATTTACCGGTAAACCTGTTGCTGTAAATGTGGAGGTTTGAACAGATGAAACCGTATTGGTTAAACTTAACTGTTGAATAGTGCCACTGCAAATATTTGCTGATGGAGGATTTACAACGGGGTTTAACGGTGTAATTGTTAATGATACAATATTACTAAAGTCGAAGGCCGAACATCCGCCCATGTAAACTGCACGGTATTGATAACCGTTTATTGAACCTGGTGCATTGGTAATTACCAAAGTTGCTGTATTCACATCACTGTAAGGAGCAGCATTAGGCACATTTTGCCAGTTGGCAGATGGGCTTGTTCTGTATTCCCAAAAAACAGTTGGATTAGAACCGGCTAATCCAATATGGAAGCTGGCATCCTGTCCGCAAGCTGTAGATTGGCTTGTGGGTTGTTCTGTAACAGTTATAGGAATACAAGGTAAAATATTTACCAGGTAATCTTCCGTTTCGCCAAATGTAACCAATACGCAGGCATTGCCACCAGTAAATAGTGTGGAGAAACGTACTCTCACCCTCATACGGGTAACGCCGGTTAAAGCAGTTCCCGGCACATTAATAGTGCCATTATGTACTCCACCGCTACCTGCTGCTGTGGTACCTAATGAAGTAAATTCATTGGCTTCAAAAGAACCGCTGTGGTTATAATCAATCCACACCCCAACGGCTTCTGTCCATGAATCTTCAGTAGTTACAGAAATTGGCGCTGCATCACCTGCAGTGATATCGGTTGCCGGTATAGATGAAGTGTAATCTCCATACCCATCAGTGGAACAGGCCGAAGTGTTATTTAAAGATGAACCAAATGTAACATTGGTGATTACATCATCATCGGTACAATTTAAGGTTGAAGTAGGCGGAATGCAATAGCAGGATGTTGGCGGGTTCATGGTAATTCCAACAGGAGTGGATGTTGCACTATTTGCCCCACAATTTACTACGCATTGATAAAAAACTGCGCTTGATGTTGTTGCGGCATAAGTTGCTGCAGTTGCGCCTGTAATATTGGTCCATGGTCCGGTTGCAGATGGGCCGGATTGCCATTGATAAGTTATGCCAAGGCCTCCGGGATCTTGTAAGGATAAGGTAAATGGAACTCCCGGGCAGGCAGTTGTAGCTGTAGAAAGTGTATTGCCTGGTGTAGGCGTGCCAGAGCAGGAAGCGCCATAAGTTACCTGGTCAATACCCATATAATCAGAGTTATTGCCAGCAGGGCCGCCATCTTCTACAAAATATCTAAAGGCAAACCTACCTGTTGTTGGGCCAGATAAACCGGAAAGTGTTACGGTAAACAAGGTCCAGGTATCGGGATAAGTACCATAAGTAGAATTGATATCTAACAATAAAGTTGTAAAATCACCAACCGATGTTTCTGAAGTTCCGGCATTTACACTGGAACCTGATGTGCTTAACCTTAGTTGAAGCCTGTCAGGAAAAATACTTCCTGTGCCACGGGTGTAAAAACTAATAATATTTCCATTGGCTAAAGGCACTTCCGGTGTAAACAACCAGTTACTGATTGTACCCGACCCGGCAACATTATTAAAATTTGCCGCAATGTAAGCTGTAGGTGCGCCGTTGAAGGAAGGAAATACACCGGAATTACCCTGAAACCAATTGGTACTTCCAATTGTGGGGCCACTGAGATTTTGAGATGCCCAGCCCGTAGGCAAAGGTATAGCCGTGGTAAAACCTTCGTTAATTTGGGCAAATACATTTGTTGCAACAATGCTGCTGATAAATAAGAAGAACAGCCTTGCTTTCTTGTAAAAATGTTTCATGTGATGAATGGTTTAATGAAAAAAAGCGCTTTTGGTAAAATCAGTCATAAAGTTAGGGGAAAAAAAGGGGCTGACGAAAATCAGCCCCTTTATTTTTAAAAAATATTGGTCTTTTTTTATAAAACCAGTACTCTTCCCGTTTTAATACGTTTGCCGCTTCTTTCAGCAAGTTCTACGGTGTAAACACCTTTACTTAGGTTTGAAAGATTTACCGGCATATTTGTATAAGGTCCAAATATACTAAACACCTGGGTGTATACTCTTGATCCTTTGCTGTCAAATACATTTAATGTACGGCCACCCTGGTTGGTGATACTGTGGTACCTCACATTAAACTGGCCATTGTTGGTTGGGTTGGGATATATGAACAAAGTTGATGTTGCAGAATCCCTGATGGTGATGGAAGCCGATGTGCCTTCGCAACCATTTTCATCAACAACAGTTACATGATAAGTACCTAACTGGTCAACAGTTACCGGCAAGCTTGATCCGGAATTGTTTAATGTTTCTCCATTATAATTCCAGGTATAGCTACCCGAAGCGCCATTCACATTAATTGTTGTGCTAATTCCGGGGAATAATGCAGATGGATTAGCGGATAAAGACGGGGTTGGGTTTGCATGTACTGTTAATGTACCATTTCCTGAATGAAGGGTACTGTTACATACCGGGATGTATAAAGAGTCATAATATACATAGCCGTCCATATTCATTGAAACACTGCTGATGGATAGTGTTGAAGTGGTTGCTCCACTGTAAATTCCACCATTTTCCACTTCTGTGAATGTTGCGCCACCATCGGTACTTACATACCATTGATGGTTTACGGGTTGTCCGTTTTCCGGCGTAGAAGAACTAAAGCTGGTTCCTGAGCCATCACATGCTGATTGATCATCTACATTTGATGTTCCACTTAAAGGAATATTTACGGTAACCGGAACGGTTGTTTCCGCCGACTGACATATTGGAGTTTGGAAGCTAACAGTATAATTATTTACACCACCCTCTGTAGGCATAACATAAACTGTAGTTGCCGGAGTTCCTGTATAAGGTGTAGTTGCCGCAGCATCTGTAAAGATGGTGCCGGCAGGGCCGTTCCATGTACCCTGAGCATAGGTAGGAGAGGTATAGGAAATGGTGATACTCCAATTATTAAGTGTACCATCATCGGAACCANNATCAAAATAATCATAAAATGCCAGGGTCCAGTCTCCGTTTAAAGTGGTAATGAGGTTATCCCAGGTTGTAGTTGTTGGGGCATAACCTACAGGTCCGCTTGGCGGGAAACCCGTTGGCACTGTTGCACTTTGTGCATCTGCTTTAAAGAGCCCTGTCCATGGGTTTGTACCGGTATTAAGCGGCGTAACACCTGATGGGCTAAATACGGTATTTGTAAACCCTGTGGTAACTCCTGCTCCACCGGTTGCAGTAAGGAAATAATCGAGGTTGAGTACTTGCCCATTTGGTCCTTTTAATACAAAGCAGGCATCTCCAATCCATGGGTGTGCTGCATTTAAGGTTACTTTAAAATCAGTAATGATAGATCCTGCAGGTATCCCGGAAACGGGTATGATGTTGCTATCAAACAGTGATCCATCATCTGCAGATGGGATGGCTAAGTTAACATTACCGGATGCAAACGTAGTGGTTTGCAGGGTAGAAGTTAAATTGGTTAAGGATAAAGCCTGTATAGTTCCTGAGCAAATGGTTGCAGACGGAGGATCTACATCGGCAATTAAAGGAGTAACCGTTAAAGTACCAATACTGCTGTGGTCTAAAGCAGTACAAGCGCCCTGGAATACGGCACGGTATTGATACCCGTCCAATGCAGATGTTACTGCAGTTATGGTAAGTGTGTTTGTATTTACACCGCTATAAGGTGCAGCATTGGGAACATTTTGCCAAATGCCGCTCGGGCTTGTTCTGTATTCCCATGAAACGGAAGGTGCGCTACCCGTTAATGCAATAGAAAACGTTGCATTTTGACCGCAACTTGCCGATTGACTTGTAGGTTGTGTGGTAACGGCTATTTGAATGCAAGGGATAATATTTACGGTATAATCTTCTACTTCACCCCAATTATCTGTACCGCAGGGTCCGTTATTATCGGAATCGGTATTATCATATAGCCTTATCCTCATTCTTGTACTGCCCAATGTAGCGCTTGTAGGTATGGTAATATTTCCGTTATATGGGCCGGCGCTGTTTACTGGGGCTAAATATACTTGTTCACCAGCATCGTTAAAATCAAAATCCTGGTTAAGATCAATCCATATTTTTATCCTGTCTCCGCCAAACCCATTTGTAGAGGTTACGGTAAATGGAATGGTTGCTCCTTGTATGGCATCGGTAGAAATTGATGTAAAATCCTGGTAACCGCTACCGCCTGATGAGCTATTATCAATAGTGCCGAATTTTACATTTCCAATTCGTTCAAAACTGCCGGTAGCGCCAGCTGCACAATAGCATGAAATTAAATTAACCAATGCTGGTGTAGAAGTTCCATTATTTCCACTGCAGGTTACTACGCATTGGAAGTATGTAGATGCAGTAAGCGTTGTTGAATATGAAGCATTGGTGGCTCCTGTAATATTTGTCCAGGTAGTACCATCGGGCGAAGATTGCCACTGATAAGTTACACCTGCGCCGGAAGTGGCATTTTGTAAACTTAAGTTTACAGGTATGTTAGTACATACGGTTGTTGCACTGGTAATGGTATTTCCAGGAGCAGGTGTGCCTGAGCAAGCGCCGGTATTGTAATCTAACTTAAATGGCATATCCTGTACATTTGCGCCATCCAGCAGGCTGGTCCAGGCTGCACCATTTATATCATGCTGTTTGCCATTCCAACTGGGTTGGGTAACCTGGCCTGTAATGGTTGCCGGAGGTGAAAAGTTACTAATCCCACCATTACCCAGTTGCCATTCTATCCAGTAGGTGCCGGGAGTTAGTGAG
>JAFDZZ010000199.1:6240-6959 GCA_018266715.1 Bacteroidota bacterium | reverse complement strand
TATTTATTCACCTCTCTTAAGAATGAAGAAGCCGCAGTAATGGAATTTGATGAAGAAGCCATCCTGGAAAACATCCCTTCATCGCTTACCCGTACGTCTCCCTATCTCACCCACCCCGTATTTAATTCGCATCACAGCGAAAGCGAAATGATGCGGTATATTAAGCAACTGGAAAACAAAGACCTGAGCCTCAACAGCAGCATGATTTCTTTGGGCAGTTGCACCATGAAGTTAAATGCCGCAACGGAATTGATTCCCGTAAGCTGGCCCGAATTCAGCGCCATACACCCTTTTGCACCCGCCAACCAATGGAAGGGTTACCAACAAATTATTTCTGAACTGGAGCAATGGCTTAGTGAAATTACCGGGTTTAAAGCCACCTCACTGCAGCCCAACAGTGGCGCCCAGGGCGAGTATGCCGGGTTATTGGTAATAAGGGCTTTTCATGCCGATAAAAATCAATCCCATAGAAATGTGATCCTTATTCCCATTTCGGCACATGGTACCAACCCTGCCAGCGCAGTAATGGCCGGGTTTAGGGTAGTGGTTACTAAATGCGACGAAGCGGGCAATATTGATATAGCTGATTTAAAAGCCAATGCAGAAAAATACAAAGACCAGCTTGCCGGGCTAATGGTAACTTACCCAAGTACACATGGTGTATTTGAAGAAGGGATTAAAGAAATATGCAAAATCATTCATCATAACGGCGGCCTGGT
>JAFDZZ010000199.1:0-6187 GCA_018266715.1 Bacteroidota bacterium | reverse complement strand
GAAATTGATGCCGATGTTTGCCATCTCAACCTGCATAAAACCTTTGCTATACCACATGGTGGCGGCGGACCGGGAATGGGCCCCATTTGTGTAAACGAAAAATTAGCCCCCTACCTTCCCGGCCATATCAGCCTGCAGAATGCCTCCAAAGCCATTAAAGCCGTTAGCGCAGCGCCTTTTGGTAGCGCAAGCATTTTACTCATCAGTTATGGTTATATTAAAATGCTGGGTGCAGCAGGTTTAAAGAAGAGCACTGAATATGCTATTTTAAATGCCAATTACATGAAGGCCAGGCTACAGCATGATTATAAAATTTTATATAGCGGCGCCAATAATACCTGTGCTCATGAATTTATTGTTGACCTGAGGCCTTTTAAACAAAGTGCAGGTATAGAAGCTGAAGATGTAGCCAAAAGGCTGATGGATTATAACTTTCATGCCCCCACGTTAAGCTTTCCGGTTGCCGGAACTATAATGATTGAACCCACAGAAAGCGAAGACAAAGCTGAACTGGACCGTTTTTGCGATGCCTTACTAAGCATTAGGGCAGAAATTAAAGAAGTGGAAGATGGCAAAGCCGATAAACTGAATAATGTTTTAAAAAATGCACCGCATACGGCAAACATAGTTTGTGGCAACGAATGGACCTATGCCTACAGCCGCAGCAAAGCGGCATTTCCATTAGCTTATATTAGCGAAAATAAATTTTGGCCCAGTGTAAGCCGGGTAAATAATACACAAGGTGACCGAAACTTAATTTGCACTTGTGAACCGGTAAGCGCATATATGGAAGAACATTCATAACCCACATCATATTTTTTAGCAAATGCCGTATCACCGGTTTTTTTAAGCAACAAAAAATGAGATTACCCTATTTTTAAAAATTCTTACCTTCAATGAAAAATCCGCCTCATGACTTTTGGAGAAATGATTAACAGCGACAAACCGGTATTAGTGGATTTTTATGCCACCTGGTGCGGCCCCTGTAAAATGATGGCGCCCATTTTGGAAGAGGTAAAAAAAAGAGTGGGCGAAAAAGCAGCAATCATAAAAATTGATGTGGACAAAAACCCTGCTGCAGCATCAGCATTCCAGGTGAGCAGTGTACCCACTTTAATTATTTTTAAAAAAGGAAAAATCCAATGGCGCAGCCCGGGGGTAAGCCAGGCCCATGAATTGGAAAAACTTTTAAACGAACATATTTAATGCTATGAAACGAATATTTTTTATTTTTTTTGCTACACTTTTTGCTATAGGATGCAGCAATAACCAGCCACAGGGAAACAGCACCCTGCTGGATGCCAAAAGTTTTTCAGAAAAAATTTCCCGCTCACCCAATGCACAGATTTTAGATGTGCGTACACCGGAAGAATTTGATAAAGGCCATTTACAAAATGCCGTGAATATAAACTGGAACAGCAGCAATTTTGTAAACGATCTAACTGAACTAAGAAAAGGAAGACCGGTTTTTGTGTATTGCCTTGGCGGTGGCAGAAGCGCAGCAGCAGTGGCAAAACTCAAAGAAGAAGGGTTTAAAAACGTGTACGATATGAAAGGCGGATTTATGGCCTGGAATGCAGCAGGGTTACCCAGCACCACTCAAAAAAACTTTAAAACAAAAGGATTGAGTTTGAATGATTACGGCAAACTGATGGAAGACAGTTCAAAATTGGTTTTAGTGGATTTTTATGCCGATTGGTGCGGCCCCTGCAAAAAAATGGCGCCTTATGTAAAGAAAATTGCAGAAGAAAAAAGTGCTATACTCACCCTCATAAAAATTAATGTAGATGACAATAAAGATCTTTGCCGTCAATTAGGCATTGAAGCTATCCCGGTATTTAAATTATATAAGAATAAAATGATGGTATGGGATAATATGGGCTATATAGATGAAAACTCATTAAGGGAAAGCATTGAAAAAGTTCAATAACTTCTAATTTTTGAACCCTATTCCCTGGATCTTATGTTCGTTTCATTGCAGTATTGAATGAAGTTGTAACAGCATCCAAGCTCCTACTCCATCCCCCGGTCAGCTTTAAGGCAGCATTTTTGGATTCGATTTACGAATAGTCCCTCTGTAAAAGATTGGTTATCACCAACAGTCCCCTTTTTTTAACTATATGATTCCTATCATTTTTGGGGTTAATTCCTGTCATTTAAAGGATATTTTTGTCTTTTTATTTTTGCTCCTGTAAATTTTACAAAAAATATCAAAACTCACAAGGGATGAAATCATTTAGCTTAACCATATTGTTACTCATAGGCTTTGCGTTGCAACAGGTAATAGCCTCGCCCATTGAAGAAGGCAAAAAAACGTTTACCTCCCGTTGTGCCAGTTGCCATAAAGTAGATAAAGATTTTGCCGGCCCGGCCCTGGCGGGTATATATGACCGTAAAAGTATGGATTGGATCAAAAAATTTGTACACTCCTCACAAACCTTAATAAAAAGTGGCGATACAGCGGCCATTGCCATTTTTGAAAAGTTTAAAAAGTTCCCCATGCCCGACCATAAGGATTTAACCGATGCCGACATTGAAAACATTATGGCCTATATTAAAGATGAAACCGGAAAGCTGCAACCCACATCAGCCCCTCAATCACCGGCAACCGGTGTAGCTACCGACAACCCTTTTAGTTTTAAACAAAATCCCGGTTTAATGACCAGTATCTTATTGGCGTTGGCCTTCCTAATTGGCGTGATCTATTTTGCATTAAAGGTTAAAAAATATGAGCCGGTAACGGATGAGGATTATTAATTTCCGGGTTCAATTCACTGAGATACCGATTTATTTATCATTGCCAGGTCGAGTAAAACACAAGCCGTAATGGCTTCAATCACCACAGGAACCCGCAAAGCAATGGAAAGATCATGTCGGCCTTTAATGGAAAAATCCTCCATTTTTCCGCTTACACGATTATAGGAATGTTGCTTCTGCGGAGTAGATGAAGTGGGCTTTACGGCAACCCGAAAAACCAAAGGGTTTCCATTGGTTAATCCACCGGATATTCCACCTGAATTATTGGTACTTGTTTTACCCGATGCATCCATTAAGGGATCGTTATGCCGGCTTCCAAACATTTTTGCAGCGCCAAAACCTGCGCCAAATTCAATCCCTTTAATTGCCGGTATGCTAAACACGGCATGGCTGATTAAGGATTCAACCGAATTAAAAAATGGCTCACCCCATCCAATGGGCAATGGACCCGCCGTACATTCTACAATGCCGCCTACACTATCGCCGGCGTTTAAAGCTTTTTGCAAGCCATGCTCAATGTTTTGCTCAGCGCCTAATTCCACCAACCGTGCTTGAATACCGGCCTGGGGTACCACCCCTTTCAATATTTTTTTTGCAACTACACCTGCGGCAACAAGGCATACCGTAAGCCTGCCGCTAAAATGCCCGCCGCCCCTGTAGTCCTGGAAACCTTTAAATTTTTTTTCGGCTACAAAATCAGCATGGCCCGGCCTTGCAATGTCCTTTTGCTTTTCGTAATCTTCACTTCGGGTTTGCTTGTTCTCAAAAATAATGGTTAATGGCGCCCCCGTTGTTTTCCCCTTAAAAATACCCGAAAGAAAAACGGGTTTATCCTCTTCTTTCCTTGGAGTAGTACCCGGTTGATTTTTCCCTTTGCGGCGTTCCATATCTTCCACAAAATCCGCTTCATCAATATCAATTCCCGGAGGGCAGCCATCTATCAGCAACCCCACAGCAGTTCCATGAGATTCACCAAAAACCGACAACCGGAATAAAAGGCCAAACTGGTTCACGTTATATTTATTTTGATTGACTAATTTTAATACCCGCCTTTTGCAGGGTATCAAAGAAACAAGGGTATGATTTATTTACTGCCCCTGCTGCTTCAATATCCACTGCCCCATTAGCGTCTAAAGCAGCCACAGCACAAGCCATCGCAATACGGTGATCGTTATGAGAAAATATGGATGCTGCTGTTAATCCTTTTTTTCCTTCTATAAACATCTTACCCTCCCGTATTGAAATACACACCCCAAACTTTGAAAATTCCTGCTGTAAAGTTAAGGCACGGTTGCTTTCCTTGTGAAGCAGCCTTTCTGTACCTTCTATTATGGATACGCCTTCGCAATAAGCCGCCAGGGCCAGTAAGGGTGGGAACAAATCCGGGCAATGGGTGGCATCAAATTGAAAAGCTTTAAGAATTGATTTACGCACCATTATTTCATCATCAGCTATAGAAATATGGACTCCTGCAAGTTTTAAAACTTTTAAAATTTCTTTATCGGCCTGCCGGGAATAAAGATTTAAATTTTTCAACACTACTTTTCCTGCAATGGCGCCGGCCACAAGAAAAAAAGCGGCATTGCTCCAATCTCCTTCTACGGCATAATTTATCTTTCCAGCTTTGTTAAAATCATAAGGGGCAATTTCAAATTTTTGATACTGCTCATTTTTTACCTCGTATCCAAAATGCTGCATCATTTGAAGGGTAAGATCAATATAAGGTTTACTATTTAGATTTATAACCTCGATGGTTCCCGGCTTACCGCAATGAGCAAAGGCCATCAACAGGCCGGTTAAATACTGCGAACTATCAGAAGCATCAATTCGAATGCGATTATTTTGCAAGGGCCCTTTTACCTTTAGAGGTAAAAACCCTCCATTACTTGCCACGGTTACTCCTAACTGCGGTAAAATATCTTCCATAAAATGTAAAGGCCTTTTCAGCAAACTGCCTTCACCATCAATATGTATTTCGGCTGAACCCAAAGCCGCAATTGGAGTAAACATTCTTACTGCAAGGCCACTTTCTCCACAATGAATACTATTGGAAACCGGGCGAATACTATTGGAATAGATATGCAGCGCCCCATCCCGTTCTTCCGTAACGGCGCCCAGGTTTTGAATAATTTGAATCGCCGCCAAATCATCGTTACTTTTTCCGGGTTTGGAGATGATGGTAGCTCCTTTGTGCAGCAAAGCCAGTGCACATGCCCGTTGCATACAGCTTTTAGATGCCGGGGCATCCAAAATCGCATTAAAATTTCCCGGATAAACGGTTTGTTTCACTGCTGCAAGATACAACGCCAACCCTGATAATTTTAACGAAACCACTAACCGGAAACTTATACCTTTGCCTACTTTTATAACAGCATATGGCATTTCATCGTAAAAAAATATTCAGGGCGCTTAAAATTATCATCATTATTTATTGTGGCATTGGCATAGCCTTGTATTACCTGCAGGAAAAATTTTTATTTCACCCGCTTAAACTGGAGGCTTCGCATCAATTTTCGTTTTCACAAAAGTTCACCGAAATCAATATCCCGTTCAATAAAGAAGATACCTGTAACCTGGTTAAATTTTTTCCAAAAGACAGCGCCAGGCGTGGCGTAGTATTATATTTTCACGGCAACCGGGAAAATGTTGAACGGTATGCAAAGTTTGCTGATATTTTTACCCGGCAGGGCTATGAAGTGTGGATGGAAGACTACCCGGGCTTTGGAAAAAGCACCGGGAAAATCACCGAAAACAAATTATACGACCAGGCCTTATCCATTCGTAAAATGGCCCAGCATGCCTATGCTGACGACAGCATCATTGTTTACGGAAAATCACTGGGTACGGCCATTGCCGCTTACACGGCTTCTACTTTTAAGCCCAAAGCACTGGTATTGGAAACGCCCTATTACAGCATCCCGGATTTATTTGGTTCTTACGCATTTATTTACCCGGCTGCTAAAATGAGCAAGTATAAATTACCGACCTATAAGTTTTTGGAAGATGTACCATCGCCGGTAACTATTTTTCATGGCACAAACGATGCCGTAGTTTTTTATAATTGTGCAGAAAAATTAAAAAAGAAATTAAAACCATCGGATCGTTTTATTACCATACCGGAAGGCACCCATCATAACCTGGCAGGCTTTGCCCTTTACCAATCCGTGATCGATTCAATTTTATCAAAGTAAGTTAGCTTTCTTTTAGCGATACCCTTGCAGGAGATACCTTCAACTCAAATGTTGCGCCTATCTTCAACGCATAATTTTGCAAACCATGACTTACGGAAAAATTAAAACATACGGGAAAATTATATTCCTTCACTACATCCAGCAATAATGCTTCAATGGTTTTACCAAATGGCCGCTCGGTATCTTTCATATCGGTAAAGCCGCCAAATATAAGGCCGGCAAGGTTTTTTAGTTTCCCA
>JAFDZZ010000198.1 GCA_018266715.1 Bacteroidota bacterium | reverse complement strand
ATTGCCTACTGCAAATAAAAAAAAAGGAAACACCAGGTCGGTGGGGGTGAGGCCATGCCAGCTAGCATGCTCCAGCGGCGGAAAAATATGTGCCCAGGTGCCGGGATTGTTAACCAGTATCATCAAGGCAACGGTTGCACCACGAAAAACATCGAGTGAGTAGAAGCGTTGGTTCATAAACAGGAAGATAAAGTGCGGAGGGAAGATAATTCATTTCTTTCACTTCATTCAAGCTGCCGGTTTCTTTTTCAATACCGGGATGTGTTGTGCAATAAAGGAAGCACTTGTTATTGTGGAAATTTGGAAAGGTATGGAACTGCGGAGATATTGGCTGTAGGAGCCCTATCGTTTACAGTCAGGGCGGCAGACGAATTCCACTGAAGCTGGAATGTCGTGTAACGCATTGAGGCCTGGCGAAGGGTGTGGGATTTTTAGCACAAAAGCTGTTGTGAAGAATGAAAGTTGAATTTTGCATAAACCTACCTGCCGGCCGGCAGGTGTCCAATCGAAACTCTTCAGACTCGCTTTTTGCAAAAAATTGTTATGCGCTTCCTTGCTGTCTATTTAGTGTATTGCCGTTACATTTACTTTTTCAATTCCAATCAGGTGCAACTCAATGTGCCTGTTGTGTGCCTTAGCTTCATATTCGCTTATGATTTCAAGAATGTCGTAGTCAATAAAATTACAATCGCTGCCGTCAATAGTTAGCTTACTGTATTCGGCAACTTCGTCTAATGATTTACGCAAACTTACTTTGTTCAGGAATGTAACATTGCTGTTAAGTTTGATATATTCTGTTTCAATGCCATTCAATACCCTTTTAGTGATTTTATACTCTGCTTTAAAATTATTGCGAACAATAAAGTAAGTAGAAAGTAATAACCCGATGCTCACGCCAATTAACAAATCGGTGGCAAGAATGATGATAATGGTGAGCATAAATGGAAGAAACTGTTTCCATCCTAAACTCCACATGTTGCGATACAATTTTGGTTTTGTAAGGTTGTACCCGGTGATAATAAGAATGGCTGCAAGAGAAGCATAAGGGATTTTATTGAGCAAAAAAGGTACAAGCAATACTGCAAGCAAAAGAAAAAGCCCGTGTGTGAATGCAGAAAGTTTTGTTCTTGCCCCGGCATCAACATTGGCTGACCCTCTTACAACAACTGCGGTTATTGGGATTGCACCCAATAGCCCGCAAGTCATATTGCCTATGCCCTGTGCTACTAATTCCCGGTTTACAGGAGTAATACGGTTGCGCCTGTCCAACTTGTCAATGGCTTCTATGCAAAGTAATGTTTCAAGAGTTGCCAGCAACCCGATTACTATTCCGTCTTTCCATATTTCTGAGTTGCTGAATAATTTTGTGAAGTCAGGGAATGAAATGTTTGCAAAAACGTTTGAAGGAATATTTACCAACTGAGTCTGTTTGAGTGAATAATTGGTAGCTATATTAGAAAAAATACTGTTAAGAATTATACCCAGCACCACAACCAGCAAAGGCGCTGGAATTATTTTCAGCCTTTTTGATGACGGAAGTTGAAGTAGGTAAAGAACTGCAAGCGAAATAAGGGTAATTAATATTGCGCCTCTTGTAAGGTGATGATTTAAGTTATCAAGATTACCTAAAAAATGTTCTGTCGAAAAGAGATTGAGGAACTTGCTTATTCCAAAATCCGGCTCATCATAACCCAGGGCTATGGGTATTTGTTTTAAAATTAGGAGAAGACCGATAGCAGCCAACATTCCTTTAATTACCGATGAGGGGAAATAATTTGCAATAACCCCGAGTTTCAGAAGTCCGAGCAAGAGTTGAAATAAGCCTGCTACGATAACTGTAAGCAGAAAAATTTTATAGTCGCCAAGCGAAACGATTGAGGCCGCAACCAAAGTTGTCAAACCAGCGGCAGGCCCCGAAACGGCAAGTTGTGAACCGCTTATAAATGAAACCACAAGCCCGCCAATAATACCCGATAAAAGCCCTGCATAAAGTGGGGCACCCGAGGCCAATGCAATTCCCAAACAAAGTGGAAGTGCAACAAGGAAAACCGAAAGTCCTGCGGGTAAATCGTGTTTAAGCCAAATTAATCGGTAGTATTTGATTCTTCTTTTCATTCTTATCTTATCGTCATTTTCTGTCGTGCAAAGTTAGACGTTTGAGGATTGCTCCTTCGTAAAAGGTTGCGCATTGGACTATACTTTTTTTGGATGATGAAGCCTGGAATTGTGCCAGCCAACGTATTGCTACAGGTGTACTACTGGCCAATAGCTACCTGTATTAATATGCGGTTCCATTAAGATTCCCCGGGAATGGCTAACATCAAACCATTTGATTTGCGTTGAGCCTATACTTCAGGTTAATACATTGGCACAGGAGAAGGATTTTATGAGTTTGGCCTTTTTATGACTCCGGTTTTGGGCTTTTTGAAATGATTAATCTCATTAGGCCCGGAAACCACCTTTGTAACCACACAAATATTCTGCCATGACCTGTAAAAACATAATTTCTTTTTCTTTTTAAAATGGCTTTCACCATTACTTTCGCAGCTTTATCCGTTGGCCACAATAAATTCGCAGGGCGTGGATCCGGTCGTTCAGGATGCCAAATGCCATCATTGTCTATTTTTGCAATTTCAGAAACTATAAATCCGGGATGCAGGGTAGTGCTACTTACACCGGTGCCCATTAATTCAACTTGTAACGTCAGGCCAATTGAATGTACAGCAGCTTTTGATGCACCATACGCACCTAAATTAGGATTGGGAAGATAAGCACCCACACTCCCTACTAAGCCTATTCGACCCGTAGTTTTCTTTAAATAAGGTAGGGCATATTTTACCGTTAAGGCCAGGCCTGTTACATTGCCCTGTAGTTGCCTGTTCCAATCTTTGGCCGACAGCTTTTCTAAACTGCCAAAAACGCCAAAACCGGCATTGGCTACTACAACATCCAATTGACCCCATGTGCTGATAATTTGTTGAACCGCATTTTGAATGGCGGTTTCTTCCATAATATCACATGGAACCACCAAAGCGTCAGCACCGGCTTGACTCATCTCATGGGCTATTGTATCTAATAATTCTTTACGCCTTGAAGACAGGGCTACTTTATATCCTAACCTTGCCCACTCAAAGGCCATTGCTTTGCCAATGCCAGACGAGGCGCCTGTTACCCAGGCAACTTTTTCATTAGTATTTATCATTAAAAGGCAATTATAATTTAATATTTATGCAATGTGAGTAACGGTAAACAGCTTGGTAATGTAACTGTATTTAAATAGCAGCACATCGAATCGAATTATTAATGATGAAGATAGGTACAAAAGTTGAAAGATGCACTTCCGTTGATACAAAGCCATTCAGCATGCCTATTGCTAATACGATATTGTAGGCTGGTTTGGTTTAGTCGCCTTTCGGTTTCTTCTTGGTTCTTAAGGCACTCCAATATTTTCCCGGACGAGGACTTCCTGTCAAAATTTCAACCACATTAGTAACAGAAAAATGCCATTTTTCCTGATCCTCGTCTCATTAGTACGGACTTGTTTTTACTCAAATATTTTGATGGCATTTTCTCTGCTTATATTTCAAATTGTTCCATAGCAAAAACAACAAAAAATGCTTTGCGGTATAAAAAACAAAGCCTTATACAGACAAAATGAAAGCAGCATTTGTATTTTTGCTTTTTAGTGTTTTGTATAAACAATATACAGCAACCAAAGCAGAGAAACTACCATTCCGATAACCAAAAGTGATGGAATAATTTTGTTTCTTTTTTTATGATCTTTTTTAATAAAAAGCCATATTGCCAAACTTGCTATACCAAAAGGCAACGCATAAATGATATTGGCATAATACACCCATACCCAACCCACCGCAACGAACCAAACAGCAAACAATACGGCTACGATAAAGAGAATGTCGTTTCGGGTTATTTTCATTTTATTTCTTTTCCTGTTTTATTTGTCGCTTACTTCACCGTGATGGTCAGCATCTTAGCCGCAGGCGGGCCGCCGGTGCCATGGCAAGCGGTGCATTTGGTAAAAGTGGGAGCGGTATTGATGGTGTGTGTCTCGTACACAGGTGTACGGGTTACGCTCACAGTGCCACTCACAATGGAGCTGTTGCGGGTTTCGATATAGCGCCCGGTGGCTACCTGGTAGGTATAACCACCGCCGGACTTGATCCAACCATCGCCGTGGCATACTTTGCATACATCACGGTGGTATTCAAAATCGAAATTGTAGTCCCTGTTCATAAAT
>JAFDZZ010000197.1 GCA_018266715.1 Bacteroidota bacterium | reverse complement strand
GGCATTCCAATGCTTTGCAAATAGCTTCTAAGGTGCTAAAACGTATAGCTTTTGCTTTACCTGTTTTTAATATGGATAGGTTGGATAGGGTTAAATCCACCCTTTCGGAAAGTTCATTGAGCGAAACTTTTCGTTTGGCCATCATTACATCTAAGTTTACAATTATGGGCATAGCTTATACGGTTAAGTCGTTTTCATTCTGGAGCTCAACGCCTTTATTGAATATGGCCGCAATTACAAAAATTACCGCAGCCATTAAAATAAATGCTTCACTATCTACCCAAAAACGGTTCAGTACCGTAGTATCAAAGCCATAATGCAGTAAACTTTTTGCAACCTGCCGGGCTATTAAACTTATAATGCCTATGGCAAAAGTGCAATAACTCAATTGGGTAATTTGTTGCGATACAAAATGGTTAAAAGGTTTACTGAGATTTAATTTTTGCAGCAGCCTGATTACAATAAAAAATAAACAGGCTTTTAAAAGGGCTACAAAAAGTATAAAGCCGTACAGGCCAAAAAAGGCCCATTTGCTTTGGGTATAGATGGCGCTTAAGTCTAATTTTTCATAAAGTTTTGAAACCATTTGTGGATTAAAAATGCTGAAAATAAAATTTACCAGCAGGCCACCGGCTTCAATACAAAGCCCCACAAAAATGATCCAGGCTATAATTTGAAGGCCTATAAATACCAGGTTTTTGCTTTTAACAGTCATGTGTTTTTGTTTTAAATGATGCAGCAAAGCTAAACATTATTTATTGATAAACAATAAATATTTAATAAATTTCATAAAATATTTTACTTTAAATAAAAGATTGAATTTTTGGCATTGCTTTACCTTATTAATACAATGAGGCTCAGGGAGCAGTATTAATCAAATTTGCATTTTTGCTCATATTTATTTATTTTGTTATCATATTTTATTAACCAAAACCCTAAAGCCATATGACTTCTTCCCTCTATCTTGCCGATTTAGATAAAGTAAGCCTGGGTGATATTGACCAGGTGGGCGGTAAAAATGCATCGCTGGGTGAAATGCTCCAAAACCTTACCCCTTTAGGAATACAGGTACCAACCGGTTTTGTCATAACAGTTGCAGCCTACCGGGAATTTTTGAAATACAATAACCTGGATGAAGCCATCAAAGAAATCATTAATAGTATAAAGTTTGATGATATTGAATCGCTTCGAAGAGGCGGATTGCAGGCAAGGCAATTGCTGAAGAATGCAAAATTTCCAAGAGATTTAAGCGAAGCCATTATTAATAAGTATTACGAGTTGAGTAATAAATACGGGCAGGATATTACAGATGTAGCCGTTCGTTCCTCTGCCACGGCTGAAGATTTGCCCGATGCTTCTTTTGCCGGTCAGCAGGAAACCTATTTGAATGTAAGAGGGCCTGCCCCGCTGATGAATGCGGTGAGAAACTGTTTTGCTTCAATTTTTACCGACCGTGCCATCAGCTACCGCCATAGTTTTGGGTATGATCATTTTAGCATCGGTCTTTCGGTTTGCGTGCAAAAAATGGTGCGAAGTGATTTGGGTGCATCCGGTGTTGCCTTTTCTTTAGATACAGAAAGTGGTTTTAAAAATGTAGTGGTGATCAATGCTTCTTTTGGATTGGGAGAAATGATTGTGCAGGGATCCGTATCGCCGGATGAATACATTGTTTTTAAACCTACATTGAAAGAAAATTTTTTACCCATCATTGAAAAAAAATTAGGTGTAAAAGATAAAATGATGGTGTATGGTGACGACCCGGATGAACGGGTAAAAATTATTCCAACCGAAAAAAGCCTTAGAGAACGTTTTTGCCTTACCGATGAAACCATCATCAAACTATCGAAATGGGTGCAGCAGATTGAAGAATATTATACATCCAAAAAACAAAAATGGACACCCATGGATGTGGAATGGGCGATAGACGGCTTAAGTAAAGATCTATTTATCGTTCAGGCAAGGCCTGAAACGATACACTCACAGAAAAATCACCGGATTATCACAGAATATAAAATTGCTGATGCCAACCGTGCTGAAAAAATTATTTTGAAAGGAATTGCGGTGGGCGACAAAATTGCTTCCGGAAAAGTGAATATTTTGTATTCATTGGATAAAAGAGTAACGGAAGGGCATGAGTTTAAAACAGGCGATGTACTGGTAACGGATATGACGGATCCGGATTGGGAGCCCATCATGAAAAAAGCATCTGCCATCATTACCAATAAAGGCGGCCGTACCTGCCATGCAGCCATTGTGGCAAGAGAGTTAGGCGTGCCGGCCATTGTGGGTACGCTTCATGGCACAGAGTTATTAGATAGCGGGCAATTAGTAACGGTATCCTGCGGCGAAGGCGATGAAGGGATTGTTTACAGGGGAGCTATTGAATTTAAAAAAGAAGAATATAACCTTGATGATTTGCCCCAGGTAAAAACAGCATTGATGCTGAACGTAGCTTCGCCTTCCATGGCGTTTAATTTTTCTCACCTGCCCAATAAAGGCGTTGGCCTTGCACGGGAAGAATTTATCATTAACAATTATATACAGATTCATCCACTTGCATTGCTACGTCACAGGAGTATGAATGATGAGGCCTTAACCGCCATCATTGAGAAAAGAATCCGTGGATTTGAGAATGAGGAAGATTTTTTTATCAAAAAACTTTCCTATGGTATTGCAAAAATTGCAGCCGCCTTCTATCCCAATAAAGTAATTGTTCGGTTCTCGGACTTTAAAAGCAATGAATATTTCAACTTACTGGGCGGAAATTATTTTGAACCTGAGGAAGAAAACCCGATGATCGGCTGGCGGGGAGCAAGCCGCTATTATTCTCCGGAGTACAAAGAAGCATTTGGCCTGGAATGTAAAGCCATTAAAAAAGTAAGGGAAGAAATGGGATTAAAAAATGTGGTGGTTATGATTCCCTTTTGCAGAACGGTAACGGAATTAAAAAAAGTGCATGAGGTAATGCAGGAGTATGGTTTAAAACGTGGAGAAGCAGGGCTCGAATTATTTTTAATGGCCGAGCTTCCATCCAACGTTTTAATGGCCGATGAATTTGCCAAACATATTGACGGATTTTCCATCGGCTCCAACGACCTTACGCAGCTTACACTTGGCCTCGACAGGGATTCATCTCTTGTGGCCCATATTTATGATGAACGGAATGAAGCGGTGAAGCGAACCATCAGCATGCTCATTGAAACGGCCAATAAACACAAAGTAAAAGTAGGTATCTGCGGGCAGGGGCCTTCTGATTTTCCTGATTTTGCACAATTCCTCGTTGACCTGGGCATTGACAGTATTTCCGTAACGCCGGATTCATTGGTTAAAACCGTAAAAGCCATAAGTGCGGTGGAAAAAAAGTAAGGAGCCAATTGGAGCAATGTTTTTTTAAATTGGTGGAGTTATACTTTAATGTAAATTTTCTTCCTATGGAGCAGCCAGGCAAAGAACCACATCATAGCAATAAAGCAGAGTGCATAAATTAAAGAGCCAATCCTGGGGTCGGAGGGGATTATAGGCTTACAGAGGTTTTCATAAAACCAGTTGAGGGCATTACGGTAAATGGGTTTGTTTTCGTGATCCACTCCATTCCTGATGCGGATGAGCCAAAGTATGTTGGGGATAAGGGCGCTCATAGCATAAATGAACAATGCATTTTTTCCAAACACGTCAAAGAAGTGGGTCCAGCACCCTTTTCTGCCTTTAAATTCTATAAGGTAGATCATTACGGATAACGTTATTATTGCAAGCCCGGTGGTATAAACGGTATAGCTGCTGGTCCATATTTTTTTGTTGATGGGGAAAACCATATTCCAGCATAAGCCGGTAAAGATCAATACTACGCCGGCAACAAATAGCCCATTCAGCATTTCGGGGGTTTTGCCTTTTTGTAAAATATAATTCCCAGCCAGGTAGCCGAGTATTACCTGCACAATGGGGGAAAAGCTGCTCATCAGTCCTTCGGGGTCAAAAGCCACGCCTTCACCATGGTACATATGAGATTCGCCAAGCAGGGCTTTGTCCAA
>JAFDZZ010000196.1 GCA_018266715.1 Bacteroidota bacterium | reverse complement strand
GCAGAGGGAAAAACAAACGCTGCGCATCTCTGCGAACTTATTTCTCTGCGCTTATTCTTTTCAAGGCAAAGAACAAGAGAACGCAAAGGAAAAGCAGAGGGAAAACCAACTTAGCGTATCTCTGCGGCCTTATTTCTCTTTGATAACTTATTTAAATTACAAAGAATATGAAAATGCTAAGAAAGCCCCAGGAGTACGGCTCCTGAGGCTAAAAAATGTTTTTAATTAACTAACACTTTTATAGATTGGATTTCATTTACTCCATTTAACAGGCTAAATATATACATTCCTGCTATAAACCCTGATTTAGTAAACTCTATGCGGCCAGATGAATTACGGAGCAAAAATTGTTTGATAATTTTTCCCTGCAAATCGGTAACAATTAATTTAGCTGCATCCAACTTCGTGTTAAAATTGTAAATTATGGCAGATGTACCATTTACAGGGTTCGGCACAACCTGAAATGATGCACTTGTTATATTTTTTTCAGGCATAGTACCTGTTATTAAAAGCCGTAATTCGTTGATTTGTTTTTGAAGCAGTTCATTTTGATTGCGTAATTCTTCTATTTCACCCTGTTGCGCCTTTATACCTTCTGTAAGAAGCGGCATTACCGCATTATAATTAAGGCTATAAGTACCATCTTTTTTAATGATAACAGCTTCAGGCAAAACTTTTTCTATTTCCTGTGCAAGGAAACCTGCCTGCCTGCTTTTATCAAATGCAAATTCCTTGTTTATATCTTCATTCCAATAATAAGTATATCCCGAAATTGTCTTTAATTTGAAAGCGGGTTGTCTATTTTTTTAATATCTTTTTTAAGGCGTTTGTCAGAAGTTGCATAATATGCGTATGCTTCTGATACACCATTGATTTTAAGTCTTAATGTTCCTGAACCAGGAGCCACAGGTCCAGATAATCCACCCGGAAAGGTATAAGCAAATGTGCCTGTTGTGCCAATACCCACACTTGTTCCGTTATCATAAATTTGGCTACATACCAGGTTGGTACTGCCCGATGTACCCACAACCGGCACAAAATATTGGCTAGTACAATTACTTGAAACAAATGATAAGGAAGATTTGGCTACCATTCCATCTGCATCTACAAACAAATATTGATTAGTTGGATTAGTGCCCGTATTAACCGTGCCAATCCTTAAAGTACCTTTAATGTCCAATTTAGGCGTTTGATTAGGATAAACGCTACCTGCAGAAACAGCGCCAGGCCAGCCTCCTATCGAAACCTTTCCATTAACCGGATCTGACATACCTGATCCATAAATCACTTTTTGAATGTTTAAAGTATTGCTGGCACTTGTAGGAGATGTACCAACATCTGTTCCATTACCAATTGCAATATTATTCGTACCAGAGGTTAGGTAAAAAAGCGAATTTGAACCAATTCCAATATTATTATAACCCGATGTACGATACAAAGAATTTCCACCAATAGCAATATTAGTAGAGCTATTAACAGCAATATTCATTGGCCCGTTTCCTATTGCAATATTTCCCATGGCGTTTTCTGCTTGTTTCAAAGTTTGATTTCCAAGACATATATTACTGTTACTATTTATCGGGTATTCCATACTTTGAAACCCTATGGCAATATTGGTATTCCCAACTGTATTGGATTTAAGTGAATGTGTACCAATTCCAATATTATTATCTCCGTTATTGTTGAATAAGACTTCAGAGCCAATAGCAATATTAGAACCATTTGTACTTTGAATCCCGTTTTTTATATAAGAGGATGCCATAGCAGTATAACCAATTGCTACATTGTAAGTACCACCTCTATAACCATCTGTTATAGAGTTCTTAAATTTTAATGCCCAATATCCTAAAGCAGTATTTCTATAACCAGTATCAATGTATTCCATACTGCTTATTCCTATTGCAGTATTACCAAACGAATTTCTAAGCAGTCTTAAAGCAGATACACCAACGCCAATGTTATTACTTCCAATAGAACCTGCATTATTAGACAATACATTCTGGCCAATTGCAATAGAATTATTGTCAAAATTGGAACCTTTACCAAAAAAAATCCCCGTAGATGAAGTGCCGTTTACATAAATGGGATTAGGTTGCACATTTTCACTTCCACCAATAGGCAACCATTGCCCGTAAAGATCATCATGGAATAAATAGGAAACTGCAATGATGATCAAGACTTTGCAGACCATATAAATAGATTTCATAGTAAAAAAATTATAGTTCGCAATAAAAGCATTGCTTCATGTTTATGAGGCATCTTTCATTTGGTAGCTATAAATTTTTGAAAAAATTTAGGGCAGAATTTCGTAGGCTTATAAAGTAAATATACAATTTTTAATAAAAGTCAAAGAAACTTTCTTAAATAAATTGTTAACACAGTTGAAATCTTTGGCATAGAGCGTTTAGCGCTAAAGGAATTTAAAAACGAACTCATTTTTTTATTTTTCCATAAATTGTTTTCAGAAATTTTAAATAAGGGTATCTTTCTTCTATCGGTTTAATATAATCAAACTCTTTATGTTCACGACGAGGATGTTGCAAATACTCATCAAATTCTTTCTCTGTAAAACCAAGTTTTTTATAAACATATTCTTTATCTTCTCTTAACTTTTGGGCGTCATATATGGGAAGTTTCATTTCTTCCAAGGCCTCTGATTTTGACATTTGACCGGAACAAATCAAATTGGAATAATGTGCTTTTCTTTTATCTATTCCAAATTTTTTAGGCAAAATATACCCTTGGTAAAACCGAGTCCAAATACTTTCATAATGTTTCCCGCCATAATCTTTCCAGCCTAATTTTTCGGTAATTAATTTCTTAACGTCAGCTTTTACATACGGAACAAGGTCCAGTAAGCTAAAAAAATTAATTTTTGAAATGCGATAAATATAGAAGTCTTCCCATATTGATGAAACAGGTAAAGTAGATAATTTTATGCTCCCGTACTGTCTTTGTATATCTCGAAGGTTTCGCCAATCTCGTTTTGAAAAAATCCAATTTGCAGGCAGTACAGATTCTGAAACAACATTAGTGCCAATAAGTATGTTATTAATTTTGAATTTCTTTGCCAGTCTAATAGTTGCAATTTTTGCAGCATGATCTGTGATTGCTTCTATATCAACAACATTTGCTTTGATATAGGCCAATTGAACATCCCTAAACTCCTTCCAATCTACTACATAGGTCGAAAGGTCATACCCTAATTTAGAAGCCATACTTTCAATATTCTTAACCGAAAGTTCACTATCCCACCCATTATCAAAATGGAATAACAACACTCGCAACCCATATTGTTTTGCTAAAAAAGCTAAATAAGTACTATCTACTCCCCCACTTACACCCAATATTGTATCATATTTTTTTCCAGCACCTTCCCTTTTTATTTTATTAATAATAGCATTTAGCTTTTCTTGAGCTTCACTGCCTGTGAAAACATGTTTTCTGGCTTCTTCTTCATACTTTTTGCAATGGTTGCAAACGCCATTCGCATCAAAGCTAATAAATGGGTCGTCATTCGTATCAAGGATACAGTTTTCGCATTGTTTATACTTTTTCATCTAATATTTTAAATGTGGAACCCTTCAGTCCATAGTCCGTTAATATACCAATTGCCTAAAGAAGAAACTACTTCAGCATTTGTACTAATATTCTTATACACAAAGTTCCTGGAGGTGTCAATTTGAACAGTAGCCCCTAATTTCTCAAAAAGACTAAATATTTTTTTATTTCTTTTATGGGAAATATTTCCCCAATAACTCATTTTAAAAAAATGTTCGATATTGGTGAGCAGATATTGTATTATATGGGCTTCAGCAATATAAATCTCATCACAAGTTAAATCGGTTATATGCAAATTACCTTCTCGTATTGAATAAATTACATAGCCAACCATTTGGTCCTCATTATAAAAAAATAAACTTCTATATTGAATTACCGGATTATTATTAATTCTCCAGTTAAGGTAAGAAGCATTTAAATCAAGATGTACTTTGCCGACATCAATCCTGTTATAAAGCTCTTCTAAATCGTTTTCGTTCTTAAGCCGGGAAGAAACTTCCAATTTGGGGAAATCTTTAGACAATGCTTTTAACCTGAAATAGTTTTTTGCTATTTTTCTATTTGTAACTATATATTTACCAAAGGCAAATATTAAATTTCTTGACTTTTTATAATTTGACCTTAATGGGAAATATTTCACATAAACAGAAGCAACACGAATTTCATCGTCAAAAGTTTCAAAACCAAGATTATTCTTCCAGGCTTTTAATGCAGGTGTAAAACCCCAAATAAGCTTTGTTCCGTTCATAACTGTTTCATCAACCGCCAATTGATATAGTTTCTCAAATATTTTCTTACCTCGAAATACAGGGTTTAAAAAGCTTGTTTCGCTTTTAGCCGTCTCATATATACTATCATTTATATTTAGGAATACCGGCAACATGGACTGTGTTCCAGCAATTTCTTCACCAGCCATTGCAACAGTGAAAATAGTTTTTGGTATTGACTCGAATTCCCAACTCCAAACTTTTTTATCCACAGAATGATTTAATACTGTATTTAAAAAATGAATGAGGTTTGAATTATTGCCTGCAGTTAAGTCTTGAAGTTTTATGTAATCTATATTCATTGTTACAATAATATACTGTCATTAAGGATATCTTCCATTTTACTTAAATTATTTTCCTTCCACCAATCTGTTAACTGTAATGAAGTGGTTACCCATGCATCTTCTTCTTCAATTATCTTTTGTATAATTTTGTTGTAAAGAAGTCCATACTCGCCATCCAGTTGATTATTATGCCAAACAATGGTTAAAGCCCCTGCAAGTTTTTTCACTTTTTCATAAATGAGCAAAAATAACCTGAAAGCACTATTAACGGTAAGCCCCATGTACTTAAAAAAAGTAACATCCATTGCTATTAAAGGTAATTCAAGAATATCAATATATGCCTTTTTAAATGGGTCGTAAGGTCTAAATGGGTAGCACATGCCATTTCTAAATCCCAACTGTTCAGCAAAGCCAAAACTGGTATCATAGGAAAACCCATGTTGCAGCAACGCATACCAGGTACCAGGAATTTTAAACCTTAAATAATGGTTGCGGTAACCCTTTGTATTTTCCCCAGTGATATTTTCCAGCCTCTGCTTTTCAATTAACATTTTCTCAATATTGCTGTACGCTTCATGTCCGCCATGCAAACCAATTTCATACCCTGCTTGTTTTAAATATCCTATACTCTTTAGCTGACTTTCTATTGTATAGTTAAAATCCTGTTCCCCATTTTGGAGACATAAGAAATAGTAAGTTGAAAGAATGTTATGTTTCTCTTCAATGTCAATTAGCCTGTTTAAATCCCACTCTGGATTTTGAAATTTACTTAACAAGTTTTTAGAATTATAAATTACTTTTTGGAATTTACCCCGCTTTAAACTTTGGATTGTAGAAATAAAGAATGAATTTTTGTTTTTGGGTTCATGTATAAAATCAATATCATGAGAAAAACAAACCGCAAATTTTTTACCATCTTTATAAACGGGCCTAAAACCTTCATTATATAAATACCCAGATACTTCAGCCTCATATGCATTGTTATTTGCAAGCGCTGAAGGCACCCTTTCGTAACGATCAACAATAAGAGGGTTATATTCATTTAGGGAACAATATAATTTTCTCAATTTATCCATTCAGTAAACATTGTCGGTAGCTCATGCAAATTTTGTTTTAAATTTCAAAACCGGTTTTTCAATTATTTCGTAAGAAACAATTGCAGCCAAAATTGTACACAATAAATTATAAGGAAAATATTGTACCATTATTGCCGATTCTCCGGGGCCGGTGCGTAAAAAAAATCCCTGGTAAATATAAATGCCGTAAGAAATTTTCCCCAAATAATTGATCCATTTTATTTCGAGGAAATTGCAAAGCGATGATTGCTGATTGTAGTAAATCCAAATTAATAACAACGCAATACCCAATGACTGTATGATTGCCTGAACAGGTAATAAAAATGCCGGCAAAAAAACAGGCAGCACATAAAAAAATAAAAAAGCTGCCAGTGGCCAAATTTTATCTTTGAAATTTAGCAATAACCGGTTTCCAGGCGCTAAAATTAAGCTTGCGGCCAATGCGCCAATCATAATAGGCGCTATAGCCGGAAAAAGCCACCTGTCCACAGTATAAAGGCTGTCTAAAGGAAATATTTCGCCCCCGTTTGTAACACTTAAGTTACGCAAAATAAATGCTGCGGCAATACATAAACCTATTGCAGCGCCTATTACATAAAAGCGTTTTCGTGTAGTGGCAAATACCAG
>JAFDZZ010000195.1 GCA_018266715.1 Bacteroidota bacterium | reverse complement strand
CATGCCATTTATTACAGAAGAAATTTATCATCATTTAACGGCAACAGCGCCCGATCTGTGTGTAAAACAATTTACCGCTCCCGGCCCGGTAAATCAACAGGTTTTACAAAATGCCCTACTCCTTAAAAACAGTATTACCGGCTTAAGGGATGTGAGAAACAAACAGCAGATAAAACCCAGGGATGCCATTAAGCTGCACATACAAACACCGGATGAGTCGGCTTTTAAAGCCATGGAACCCCTTTTGGCCAAACAGGTAAATGCAAGCTCGGTGCAGTACACCCATCAAGCGGTTGAAAACAGTATGAACTGTGTAATTGGAAAAGATAAATTCTTTATTGAAACCCAGCAGCCTTTAAATACCGAAAAACAAAAAACCGACCTGCTGAAAGAACTGGATTATCATAAAGGCTTCCTGGCCGTTGTGGAAAAGAAATTAGGTAACGAAAAATTTGTACAAAACGCAAAACCGGAAGTGATCGAACTGGAAAAAAAGAAAAAAGCCGATGCAGAATTAAAAATAAAAATCATTGAAGAAAGCCTGGCCGCTTTGTAATAATCCCTATTTTTTACGCTCTCTTAACGTTTGTTTTATTAGTTTCGGTAGTGTAAACATTATAACCCAATTTTATGAAGCCTACTCTTTTTTTAACGGCATTGTTTTGTTGCCTTTTTTCATTACCGGTAATGGCTCAAACAAAACCTGCAACCAAATTTAAGCCGCCAAAACTCACCAGCATGCTGGGAGAGTTTAAAGATTCCGTAAGTATAACCAAAGAAACTGCTGCACAAATTATTGGGCTACCCTTAAGAATTTTTGACGCCGCTAAAAAACCTTATAAAGTGGCTAACTACCAGCTCACTTACAAAAAGGCAGGTTTTAGGGAAGATGAAGTTACCGGTAAGCTCATCCCAACCACTACGCTATCCTACCAGCTTTTTACCGAAACGCCGGTTTCACCCATTTGGGTAAAAACCATACAGGAGCAAATTAAAAGCGGGGATGAACTTTACTTTTTTGAAATTGTAGCCAAAGACGACCAGGGAAGGATCATGTATTCCAGCAACCTAAAATTTACCATTAAATAATGAAGGTACGCCGGGCAGGATTAGATGATATTGTAATCATACAACAGCTTGCTCATAAAACCTGGCCGGAAGCCTACTCCCATATTATTTCTCTTCAGCAAATAGCGTATATGCTGGAGCAATTGTATAGCCTGCCGGCATTAGAGCATCAAATACAAAATCTGCAACACCGGTTTTTTTTATTACTCCGGGAAGATGAGCCTATTGGCTTTGCATCATTTTCTGTGAATACTTCCACAACCACAAAAACGGCAAAGCTGCACAAATTATATGTGTTGCCTCAGCAGCAACAGCAGGGAGCAGGGAGGTTTTTATTGACCCATATTTACAAAGAAGTCACTCATTCCGGCGCCGGAATCCTGGAATTAAATGTAAACCGTTACAATAAAAATGCCCTTCAATTTTATACTAAACAGGGGTTTGCCATCATTAAGGAAGAAGATATTGCAATTGGCAAGGGTTTTTTTATGAATGATTTTGTAATGCAAAAAGCATTTTGAATGAACCCTAATTTTTCTTCTTAAAATCTCCCCGCTTCCAGGCCTTTATAAATTCCATCCAGGCCGCCGGGTTAAATATATTTTGAGGAGGTAATTGACCGGCATAAGTGAGTTTTGTTGCGCTTTGTTTCAAATACAGGTTGCTGGCTTCCCTCCCATCTTTGGGTAAGGCGGCCATTAAAAATTGCCGGGTAGCTTTATTGTTATTATTACGGGCAACCGCTATTTCATCATCGGGTACTTTGGCGTTTATAAAATCCCGTTCAAACTGCTCCTTTGTTGGCCTCGGTTTAAGAATGGTTGCCGGCAAAAAAATAGTATCGTTCACCATCAACTGTATTAAACTGTATTGGTTCCCATCCAGGTTTGCCGGTATTTTTGCCAATACCGGTTTATACCCAATGCTGGTAAACTCTACCTGGTCGCCTTTTAATACGGCAATACTAAATACGCCTCCGTTATTGGTAATGGTTCCCCGGTTTTGTCCTTTAACCATCACACTCACAGCCGGAATCCCCTCCAGGCTATCCGCCGTCATTACCACACCGTACAATTGCACTACCGAATCTTTAAAGCCCTCAAACTGGGCCTTTACAACGGTAGGAAAAAGCAAAATCAAAATCAAAACGTATTGTAAAAGTTTATTCATCTAAAATATTTCTATACAACTGGTAATTAATGCAAATTTAAACCAACCGCATCAAACCTTCACTAAAATGAGGTTCAGTTCAATTTCCGTTAAAAGCAAACAAAGTAACGCCATCAATGGTTATTTTTGCAGTTTACGTTTTTTATTTAACAAATCATTGAATGATGAATAAAGAGGATATTTTAAAGGCATTGAGCAATGTGCAGGAACCCGACCTGGGAAAAGACCTGGTTACATTGAATATGATACAGGATATTGTAATAGATGGCGACAAGGTTTCATTTACCATTGTACTCACTACACCGGCCTGCCCTTTAAAAGATATGATGCGTACTGCCAGCGAAAATGCCATAAAATTATTGGTGAATAAAAATGCCCAAATACATATAAACTTTACCAGCAATACCAGCAGCAACAGGCTTGATGCTAAAAATGTACTTAAAGCCGTAAAGAATATTATTTGTGTGGTAAGTGGCAAAGGCGGCGTAGGCAAAAGCACCATTGCGGCAAACCTTGCTTTGGCATTTGCCGAAAAAGGTGCAAAAGTAGGATTAATGGATGCCGATATTTATGGACCCAGCCAGCATATCATGTTTGGCCTCAGGGGCGAAAGGCCTTTAATGAAAGACGACGGTAGCGGTAAAGGTCAAATTGTTCCTTTAGAAAAATTCGGCATTAAAATTATGAGCATTGGTTTGCTCATTGACGAAAAGCAGGCTGTAATTTGGCGGGGCCCCATGGTGAGCAGTGCCATAAAACAATTTGTAAGCGATGTGGATTGGGGAGAACTGGATTACCTTGTAATTGATATGCCACCCGGCACCGGCGACATCCATTTAACGATGGTACAAAATGTACCCGTTACCGGGGTAATTGTGGTTACCACACCCCAAACCGTTGCCATAGCCGATGCTAAAAAAGGAGTGGCCATGTTTAGCCAGGCCCAGTTAAAAGTGCCGGTAATAGGCCTGGTAGAAAATATGAGCTATTTTACCCCGGCAGAACTGCCCGAAAACAAATATTATATTTTTGGAAAAGACGGCGGAAAAAAACTTTGCGAAGATTTTGACATCCCCCTACTGGGGCAAATTCCACTGGTGCAAAGCATTAGGGAAGGCGGAGATATTGGCGTACCCTTAATGGTAAGCGATGATGAAATATCCAAAGAAGCCTTTTTACAATTTGCCGGAAATGCCGCAAGGGGTATTGCCATGCGAAATGCCAACTTGCCGGCCACAGAAATCCAGGAAATCCTTACCTGATATCCACCGCAAATAATGCAGGAAACGGGCCTTTGGCATTAATATTGACCTATTAGGTTTCCAGCAAATTTTCCCTTTTCAAAGGGTTAACTTTGCCATTTTGGCGAACTAATAAAACATGATGAATAATAGATATTTCAACCCGGGGCAGGAAGAAGAAATGGAGTTTATGCCCATAATTCCTTTAAATGAAGAAGAAGGAAATACCGACGATAAAGACATTCCGGAAGAATTACCCCTTTTACCGCTAAGAAATACCGTTCTATTTCCCGGAATTGTGATACCTATAACCGTAGGCCGTGACAAAAGCATTAAAGCCGTAACCGAAGCCTACAAGGCTGACAAATTGATAGCCGTTGTGGCACAAAAAGACAGCGGCATTGAAGAACCCAATTTTACCGACCTGGAAAATATTGGCACCGTTGCCAAAATGGTAAAACTCATTAAAATGCCCGATGGCGGCACCACAATTATTATACAAGGCAGAAAAAGAATTCAACTGGGCGGCCTCACACAGGATGAACCCTATTTTAAGGCCAAAGTGGTTCCCATTGATGAAGAATCGGTGAAAAACGACAGTGATTTTGATGCCATGATCAGCAGCATCAAAGATCTTGCGGGACAAATCATCAGCCTTAGCCCCAACCTTCCAAGCGAGGCTTCCATCATCTTAAAAAACATTGAAAACCCTTCTTTCCTCATCCATTTTGTAAGCAGTAACTTAAACAGCGATGTAAAGCAAAAACAAAACCTGCTCGAAATCAGCAACCCAAAAGCCCGTGCAGAATTACTCCTTAACCTTATGCATACCGAACTGCAATATGCAGAATTAAAAAATAAGGTTACCAATAAAACCCGTGCCGAACTGGATAAACAACAACGGGAATATTTTCTGCAACAGCAGATGAAAGCCATTAAAGACGAACTGGGAGGAGAAAACAGTGCAGAAGTGAGGGATATGATGAAAAAGGCCGAATCAAAAAAATGGACGAAAGCTGCAAAAGAAATGTTTGATAAAGGCATTGAAAAATTAGACCGCATGCATCCCAGCACACCCGATTATTCGGTAGTGTACAACCACCTGGATTTAATGCTGGACCTGCCCTGGGAAGAATATACACAAGATGAATACGACCTTAAAAAAGCAAAAAAAATTTTAGACAAAGACCATTACGGCATGGATAAAATAAAGGAGCGCATCCTGGAATACCTTGCCGTATTAAAGTTAAAGGGCGATATGAAAAGCCCCATCCTTTGCTTTGTAGGCCCTCCGGGAATTGGAAAAACCAGCCTCGGAAAAAGTATTGCAGCTGCCATCAACCGCAAATACATCAGGGTAAGCCTGGGCGGCCTGCATGATGAAAGCGAAATTAGAGGCCACCGCAAAACCTATATTGGCGCCATGCCGGGCCGTATTTTGCAAAGCATACGCAAAGCCAAAGCAGGTAACCCGGTAATGATTTTAGATGAAATAGATAAAGTAGGCAGCGACCATCGTGGCGACCCTTCATCTGCTTTACTGGAAGTGCTCGACCCCGAACAAAACAACAGCTTTTACGATAATTATTTAGAGCTGGAATACGATCTTAGCAAAGTATTATTTATTGCCACGGCCAATACCCTTGCCGGCATACAACCGGCATTACGTGACCGGTTGGAAATTATTGACCTT
This sequence comes from Bacteroidota bacterium, assembly GCA_018266715.1. Taxonomy (GTDB): domain Bacteria; phylum Bacteroidota; class Bacteroidia; order Chitinophagales; family Chitinophagaceae; genus Ferruginibacter. Next base: position 938 of record JAFDZZ010000195.1, on the reverse strand, counting down.
AGCGGTTATGCCGTAGAAGAAAAAATTCAAATTGCCAAACAACACCTTTTGCCCAAGCAAAAAGAAATGCATGGCTTATCCAAAACCGAATTTAAACTCAGCGAAAATGTGCTGGAAAAAATAATTGCCGATTATACCCGTGAAAGCGGTGTGAGAGAACTGGATCGTCAACTGGCCAGTATAATGCGTTACCAGGCAAAAGAACTGGTACTTAAAGGAAAATTAAAACCTACCGTTTCCAATAAAGATGTGGAAAATGTATTGGGCAAACCCCGGTACAGTAATGAATTGTATAAAACCGCCAATATACCCGGCGTGGCCGTAGGCCTGGCCTGGACTTATGTAGGCGGCGATATTTTATTTATTGAAACCCAGCTTAGCGAAGGCAAGGGCGAATTAAAACTCACCGGCAACCTGGGTAATGTAATGAAAGAGAGCGCAAGCACTGCTTATACCTGGCTGGAAGCCAATTTTAAAAAACTAAATATTGCCGCAGAAGTTTTTAGCCAAAAAGATGCCCATATTCACATTCCCGAAGGCGCTACTCCAAAAGACGGGCCCAGCGCAGGAATTACCATGATGACGGCTTTGGCAAGCGCCTTTACCGGCCGAAAAGTAAAACCATACCTTGCCATGACGGGTGAAATAACCCTGCGGGGGCAGGTACTGCCCGTTGGCGGTATTAAAGAAAAAGTGCTGGCCGCAAAACGTTCCGGCATTAAAGAAATTGTTATGTGCTGGCAAAACGAAAAAGATGTGCAAGAGATTAACCAGCAATTTATTAAAGGCATAAAGTTTCATTATGTAAAAACCCTTCAGCAGGTATTGGAGATTGCTTTAACATAATTTTCATCCTTTTTCACTTTCTCTTTACAAAAAATAAACGTTATTACAGTACCAGCAGTTTTCATGTTGGTTGTTTTAAGGGTTAAAAAGAA
>JAFDZZ010000194.1 GCA_018266715.1 Bacteroidota bacterium | reverse complement strand
CACTAAAAGAAGGGGAGCCTACATCTTAAGCCCATTTTTTTCAAATCCTTACCAAGATTATTGTACGAGGCAAGCATTACTGAACGTAAAACTGCAATTAGACAAACAGTAAAACAAAACATCAAAATCCGTTTAGTACTTACTCACTACTTTGCCCTATTATAAACCCACACTTAGTGCTTTTTTAATTGGATGGTAAAAGAGTTGAAAGTTGCGTACCTGCAAATTGATAATAACCCTGCCAGCGAAGTTACCCGCTCATTAAATTTTGCTTTTTGCTATGCTCATCGTTATGAATAGTTGCTAAATCTAAAAGCTCGTAGGTACACTACACAAAAAAGGCCGCCAAAAATGGCGGCCGGATAATTATGAATTTATCTTTTAGTTAATTAAACAAATAACGAATACCCAACTGCATACTCCAGGTAGTACCAAACGTAGTTACATCCCTGTACATAGTAGTAGGCAATACCGTTTGGCCATTTATACTGGTAGTATTCATTTTAAAAGTAGGGTTAACGCCTTTGGTTACTACCGTTAATGGTGTATTGGCGTTATTGAGAAGTTGTTTCCGAATACCCCAGTCGGAGTTTAAGAAGTTGGCGAAATTAATAATAGTAGCTGTAAACTGCAGGGTGTTTTTGGTTTTCCCAACATGCATAAACACATCTTGTATGAATTTTAAATCAAAGCGGCTGTTCCAGGGCATAACGCCTGCATTTCGGCCGGCAATTTGGCCTTTATGGCTGGATAGGTATTTGCTGCTCTTAATAAGTGCATTAAATGCATCTACCTGTTGCTGAACGGTAAAGCCGTTGGCTGCTACAAAATTCACTTCAGAAGCATCTTTGGGTATGTATAGCAGGTCGGCATTAATAGCATCACCGTTTACATCACCGCCATAAGTATAAGAATATCGTCCTGCACTTGAGCCATTATAATATAAAGTAACGGTTGTTGCCAGGTGTTTTAAATATTCTTTACGGTATGATAAAGTACCCACAACCCTGCTGGGCAAAGCATCTATTGAAGAAGCCAGGAAGATATCATTGGGATTACTAATAATTGGTGTAGCGCCCCAGGCAGAACTTGCATTTGAACCCAGGTTATCTGTTGTGCCTTGTGCTGTTGTATGGCTAAAGAATAATGATCCGGAGAAGCCCTTCTTTTGAGCCATGGATACGCCAACTGTAAAGTTAAAGGAATAGCCTTTGCTGGTATTAGACAGAATACTGGCCGAATTACCTCCAATTTTGCTGTTGTATTGGTATGCTGCAGCGTTTGCATAATAATCTCTTCCGTCATACATTTTTTGAGTTGCCGGTTTGCGGTTTGCACCGTATTGATAAACCGATTGTAAATCTTTTGTGTATAATAAATCTGCTGTTAAAGTAAACGGAGAGTTGCCTAATTTTTGATCGAACCCAATGCTCGTTCTAAAAACTCTTGGCATTTTAAAATGAGGATCTACCAGGGCAATAGTGCCGGGAACACCGCTTTTTGGAGATTTTATAAATACATTTTGTGCGCTTGCCGGGGTGTTATTTAACCAATATAATCTATCTGGGTTAAAGCGGATATCGCCGATCCAGGATGCCGAAGCGCTGTAACTACCCGGTTCAATAAGGTTTTGAATTACACCGGTATTGGTGGGTTGGTTGGTAAGCCATACAAAGGGAACACGGCCGGCAAAAATACCCGTACCGCCACGAATCATCAGGTTTTTGTTTCCATAAACATCCCAACGGAAACCTACACGGGGAGAAAGGATTACCCTCTTCTTTGGCCAAACTGCCGAACCGTAATGAGCTAATTTACCATCCTGGTCTAATAAATCCAATGAATCAATTGCCGTATTTGCAGTTAAATCATCTTTAAAGGTGGGCATTTCTGCCCTCAAGCCTACCGTTACATTAAATTTATCGGTTACTGCAATATTATCCTGTGCATATAATGCCGGTAAAAAATAGGTGGCTTTTGCATAAGGATCCATCCCGGGATATACATAGGTTAACCCAAATTGAATAGGGGCAACTTCACTGGATGTACCTGTGGTTAAGAAATCGGCCACACTTGCATAGCGGTAATATGAAGTACCTTCTCTTTGATAACTGTTTCCAAATTTTTGCATTTCAAAACTTCCGCCAACTATAAAATTATGTTTGCCCTTGGTAAGAGAAACGTTATTAAAAATATTCAGGTTGTCGTTAATAACACTATTATTATAGCTAAACAATTCATAACCCGCTGAGATATAGTTTTGGAAAATACCGGATGCTACCGTTGTTAAACCGTCTCCAATATCAATAAACGGAAACTCGGGGCTATTGGCCTTACGGTCGGTATTTATTTTACTGAAAGTAACCAAAAACTGGTTGGATATTTTATTGGAAAATTTGCTGTTAAGCTCCATTGTAAATGACTTTACAGAATTTACCGTACTGTACATAGTGCTTTCAAATGCCATAGAGTTTTGGCCAACTCTTGGATAGTTAGTGAAATTAGTACGTGGGTTAGGTCCGGAGTTAGCATTTACCAATGAAGGAACGTCGCTTTTTGTAGTATTAAACCTTATAGCCAGCCTGTGGTTGTTACTAATATTCCAGTCAATACGTGCCAAAATTAATTTTACGTCAGATTCACTATTGGTATAGTTTTCATACCTGCCCGGGTCATAACCCCATTTATCAATGAGGTGTTGTTTAACCGCTTCAAGGTCGCTTCTTTTTACACGGGTAATGTTTTTATCGGGGTCTGCAACGCCATCTTCTGAGGCTACCCAGTAATTGGTTGCACCGGCGCTTGGTCCCGTCATGGTAATTTTTTCGGCATTAAGGAAGAAAAATAATTTATTTTTTATAATGGGGCCACCCAGGCGAAAGCCCATTGTTTTTGTAGAACTTTCCTGTAAACCCGTTAAATATTCTCCTTTTACTTTACGCCCAATTAACCCTTCATTGGAAAAGAAATAATAAGCAGAACCGTTTAACGTATTGGTACCACTACGGGTAACTGCATTTATACCGGCACCGGTAAATCCGCCCTGGCGTACATCATAAGGCGCAATATTAACCTGTATTTCTTCAATAGCATCAATGGATACACCACCGCCACCAGGTAAGGGATCATCATTTAAACCAAAGCCGTTATTAAAGTTAGCGCCATCAATTTGTACATTATTATAACGGCCATCTCTACCGGCAAATGAATTACCATTTGATTGTGGTGTGAGTTTTGTAAAATCTGAAATACTCCTACTCAATGCAGGCATGGAAGAAATTTGCTGTACGGATATATTGGTAGAAGCCCCCGTTTTAAACCGGTTTAACTTGCTTGTTCTTCCTGTTGCAGCCACCACCACTTCTGTAAGTTCAGTTGCTTTTGATGCAAGTTGTTCATTGGCAATATAGGATTCGCCTAAAACAAGGTAAATATCACTGAGAGTTTTATTGGGATATCCTACATTGCTGATTTCAATAACATACGGGCCGCCGGTGCGCATACCCTGTATAGAATAAACGCCCTTGTTATTTGTTGTAGTAGAATACACAGAACCTGTAGGAGTATGGGTAGCTTTTATTGTGGCACCGGGTAATAACACTCCATTGTCACCCTTTATGGTGCCGGTCATTCCACTGGTAGTAACCTGGGCATTGGCCATAAAACCTACCGAAAAACAAATCAATAATAATAAGTTTAATCTCTTAAGCATAGCAATAAAATTTATTAAGCAAAGAAAACAAATAAAATAACATAATGAACATATAAATAGAAATAAATCATAATAAATAAATGTTTTTTATTACCATTCCATTCACAGCACATTGCTTCAATGTAGGGCATTATTAGCGTTGAATTTGTTGCTAACTTTGCAAAAAAATTGGGTATGCTGCATACAATAGAAGAAGCGTTGAAAGATATTCAGGAAGGGAAATTGGTTATTGTAGTGGACGATGAAGATCGGGAAAATGAAGGTGATTTTATTTGTGCTGCCGAACATGCCACGCCTGAAGTGGTGAACTTTATGAGCAAATATGGGCGGGGGTTAATCTGTGCCCCACTTACAGAAGAACGATGCGATGCATTAAACCTTCAACCCATGGTTAACCAAAACACTTCATTACATGAAACCGCTTTTACTGTAAGTGTTGACCTTTTGGGAAACGGATGTACAACCGGTATTTCAGCATCGGACCGAAGCAAAACCATTATGGCCCTTGCCCACGCCGATACCCGGCCGGAAGATCTTGGCCGCCCGGGACATATTTTTCCATTAAGGGCAAAAAAAGGTGGTGTATTAAGAAGGGCAGGCCATACCGAGGCCACCATTGACATAGCCCGGCTTGCGGGTTTTAAACCGGCCGGCGTGTTGGTTGAAATCATGAATGAAGATGGCACAATGGCCCGGTTACCCCAGCTTTTGGAAATTGCCCGGCAACATCAGCTTAAAATTATTTCTATAAAAGATTTAATAGAATACCGGCTAAAAAAAGAAACGCTTATTGAAGAAGAAGTAAGGGTAAATATGCCTACGCATTATGGCAACTTTAAATTAATAGCATTTAAACAAATAAACACCGGCGATATTCACCTGGCTTTAAAAAAAGGGGATTGGGAAAAAGATGAACCTATTTTAATAAGGGTGCACAGCAGCTGCGTTACCGGCGATATGCTCGGCTCTATGCGCTGCGATTGCGGGGAGCAATTACATCATGCCATGATGCAGATAGAAAAAGCAGGGAAAGGATTAATCCTTTATATGAACCAGGAAGGCCGGGGAATTGGGCTTTTAAATAAATTAAAGGCGTATAAGTTACAGGAAGAAGGAATGGATACGGTAGAAGCCAACCTGGAATTAGGATTTCAAATGGATGAACGGGATTATGGTGTAGGCGCACAAATTCTACGCTATTTAGGGGTAAGTAAAATGAAGCTGATGAGCAACAATCCCAAAAAAAGAGCCGGCTTATTAGGCTATGGACTGGAAATTGTGGAAACCGTGGCTATAGAGATGGAGCCCAATCCTCATAATAAAAAATACCTGGCTACAAAAAGAGATAAGCTTGGGCATGAGATTTTAAAGAATGGAACGCCCTAATACTTCAAAATGATCTAACCCTTAATTGGCCCTTTCTTTTACTTTCTTCACCTCTTCTTCTTTTAATTTTTTGGTGCTTTTAAAAAGGTCGCTTATTTTATCTACATCTTTTCTATAACTTAACTGAACACCGGTTCTATTCCGCTGGCCAGAGGTAAAGTCCACACCGGTTTTATTAAAGCCCACTAAGCGCAGTGAGCCATCATCCCTCAGTAATAACTCTACAGAAATATCAGGTGTAAACAACCCCTTCCGGCTGGCAAAATAGGGATTATTATAATCTAAATTACCCCCTAATAGTACCACCCATCTTTTACCTGGCGTAAACTTAAAGCCGCCCCTGATATTGGCCTGCAGTTGGTTTTTTGCATTCTGAAAGTCAAGGGTTGGGTTAATATCTACCCAGGTGGAAACAATTCCATTGGTAGCCCGTTCCAGTTCTTTACTGAACGTACTGGTTAACCAGCCGCTTAACAAGCCCCCAATAGTGCTGGTAGCAATGCCCAAAGTATTTTGCTGTGAAAAGAAATTTTGCTCTTCGTTAATAAAGGCCCCAAATAAAAGCAGGCTAGCCACCTGTTTATTCATAGTGTTGGCATCCTGGGCAAAATCGGCCAGTTTTTGAATTACAATATAATCATTGCGTAATGCACTTCGTTCCGGAAGTTCAAACTCAAAACTTATATCGGGTTTACTTAAAATACCTGTGAGGTGTGAAAGGATGATGATGTCTTCTTTAACCCTTGCGTTAGAAATAGATGAAAGGCTGCTTACGTCAACATTTTTGGCAAGGTACTCCGCATCAATATCAATCAGCGCTGCATAAGGGTCGCCATTCCAGGTTATGGTTCCCCGTTTTAATGTAAAGGGCCGGTTTACGATGGTTTGAAAATTAAAGGTATATTCTCCTTTTGTTAATTCATAACGGCCCCGTATGGTTAACGGCTCCATGGTGCCAACCCGAATATTTAATCTTCCATTTCCTTCACCTTTAATGATATCGCCGGTTTCTTCATCCAGGATTACATCTATTTTACAGGCCGGGTTTGCCACTAAACTTAGATTTACCGTTAAGTTGGAGGATTGAGCGCCCTTATTGTTTACATCCATTTCGCTACCAAACTTAATAAAATCAATATAATCAATTTTATTACTCTCTTTGGTATCGGTTGTTGGCAGGTAAATGTGGCTGGAGTCTAAAGCGCTTGGCTGACCGCTGATGTTCATAACCATATCGGATAAGGGCCCTTCCAACGTTAGCAATGCATTACCAATTACCGTACCGTAAAACTGGTTGTTATCTTTTTTAGTGGTATTTAAGAGCAGCATTTTGGATGTTTCCATCCGTACATTTTCAAATGCAAAATCCCTAAAGAAATGATGCTTTATTTTTCCGCTTACCACGCCAGAGTTGCCCAGCGTATCGGTAAGCTGCAGGCCATTGATTTCAATAAGGTCTTTTCCAAAATTTATCTTTTGCCGGTTAAATAAATATTTGCATTGGGTAAAAACAACTAATGCGCTTCCATTGCTGATGGTAGCCGGGCCAACAATATACATATTATCTTTACCCCCGTATAACCTGATATTACCGGTGGCTACACCATTCAATTCACTGAATATGGTTTTTACATAAGGTTCAATTAAATTAAGGTTTAGGCGATCTGCAGCCACGGCTATATCCATTGCAGTTCCGGTGGTATCTTTAAAATTGTACTTTCCATTTATGTCAAAAGCATTTTGATCACCATCGGTTTTTACTTTAAACCCTATATTCCCGGTTTGGGTATTTGCATGAACATCTAAAATCACATCACCCACATCTTTATCATCTAATTGAAAGCGGTCTGCATTGCCCTTAAATTCTATAACCGGGTTAGTAAACAAATTTTTAACCACGGCTTTCCCGGTAAGTTTACCCCGCAATTCCGGTTTGGAAACTACGATGGGTAAAAAGTCTTCAATGTCAATTTGCGTTAGATCGGCAACCAGCTCAGATTCGCCGGTTTGAGGATTGAGCCGGGTATATAAAATAATATTTTGATTGTCGTGAACAAATTTTACTTTATCGGCAGTTACTTTGCCGGGTAGCAGTGAAATAGTTCCATCTTTTTCCAGCAACCATTTATTGCCGTTTAATACAAATGAACTTGGGGCAAATTGAATTTCTATGCCTTCTTTCAAGTGCGTTATAGTAGCATTAAGCTCAGCGCTATCTAAGGTTTTATTGGCCGATGTAACCAGGCTGATATTTGAAATATTATTGCTTGCCGTTACATTTATTTTAGATTTGGGAAATTGCAAGCTATCCTTAAATTTAATATTATCCACCAGCATTACGGCATTTAAAGACTCCCGGTTTCCTTTACCCAAAAACGAAGTATTGGAAAACATTTTCCCATCATAAGAAAAGGAAGGGATATTGGCATCCATAAACAACTCATAGGTATTCAGGTGTACGCTTCCTTTAATATCGGCATAGCTAAAGCCTTTCAGCTTGTTATTGAAGAGCTGTACAAAATCGTCAATCTCTTTGGTTTGAATTCTAAAATCAAAATTTTGCTCACTCAGTTTTTTCGGCGCTTTGAAATAAGCCGGATAATATTTTGCCAGGAAGAACGTAAACGCATTGGGCAATTCCAAAATTTTAAATTTTCCTGAAATATTCGCCTGCATTAAATTGGATTCAATTTTCAATTGCCGGGTGCCGTTTTCTTCCTGTGATACAATACGCAGAGAGTCAAACAATAATTTTGTACTGTCTTTATACAAGCTTGCGTGGTGAATGCTGGCGCTTCCCAGGAAATTATCAATGGTATTCCCGGTAAAGTTCAGATTTAACATACCGGATAAGCTAAGGTTATCTTTTGTGAGCCCTAAGTTTTTAAGATTGATATAGCCCACTTTGGCATCGGCATTTAATATGGTATTTTTATTGGACAAGTCCACTTTTCCATAGAGTTCAGTAATTTTCAGATTAGGGTCGTCAATGGAGAAAAATCCATTAAACGATTTTTTTATAAAATTCCCCTTCATGGTAAGGTTCCTAAAAGCATAATGGTTAAAGTCAACCCGGTTTACTTTTCCATTTACGTTCATTTTTAATTTATCGGCCGAAAAACCTGTGCCAGAAACATTGGCATTTAATGCAAGCATCCCCAATGCTTTGTTATTGAATAAGGACCCAATATTGAAACCGCCGGTAAATAGTTTTCCGGAGTAAACCGGGTCTTTCCCGTTTTGAAATTTCATGTTAATGTCGGAGGTAAGGCTTCCCAGTGCAGTTTGAAAGGTTCCGTAGGCTACAAAATCTTTAGGAAAACCCGTAAAGGTTCCCTGGTAGGATACTTTACCCAATTTGCGAAAAGCAACACCGCTTTTCTTTATCCCGGGAATGATTAATGCCAGGTCCTGGTAGTCCGTTTGAAGATCATTGGCTTTTAAATCTATAAATGTGGAGTTAAGATCCGGTAAGCCGGCCATGGAAAGATCTCCTTGCAATTTACTGTTGCCGGAGATGATGTTTAAATTTTTAGCTTTAAAATTCTGCACGGCGCCTTTAGCAGTTCCCGAAATTTGAAAAATTCTTTTCCAGCTTTTTAAAGCCGGCGCAAAAACAGCAATATCATCAGAATATACTTCACTATTTTTTAGATGAAGTTCAAGGGTAACTTTTTCGATAAAATCGCCCATGTCTTTTCCAAAATTGTTGAAATGCATAGCATAATAGTCGCCCAGCCGGCTATTATTGGTTTGTAAATCCAGGTTATTAAATTCCATGATATCCGGCGTAAACCTAAAAGCTGCCCGGAGTTTTTTTACCACAAGGCCTCCCCGTTCCCGGGTTTGCAAATTAATATTGGCTTTTATCGTATCCTTTAAAAAAGAAAAATTATTCAACGAACCATTAATGGATGAAAAAATCATGTGGCTGCCGTCAAAATAGGTATGAGGTGTTTTGCCGTTTTGCTTTTCGTTAGCATAAAGCCCATCTATAAGCTGAATATTTTTCCCGGTAATTTGCCAGCCGCCAATATTCCATTGCAAAGCCACTTCCTTAACCCGGGAAACCGCTTTATTTTTCTTTTTGAGGTAATCGGGTCGGTTGCCGGTATAGCTTTTTTGAATAAAATACGGTTGTTCAATAACAAGGCTTTTTACCGCAATATTCTTTTGAAGCAAATCAAAGCGGTCCACCACAAGGTCTAATTTTTTTAATGATACCTGCATATCCTGTCCCACCCAATTATCGGTTTTGTTTATGCTGATATTGCAGAGTTGAACTTCATCAATAGTTATGGCCAGGTTGTTTTTACCGGATTTTTTACTTTCTCCAGAGCTAAAGAAGTCTATTAAAAACTGGTAATTCCAAACACTGTCCGTACGGTTTAAATTAATTACGGCATCACACAACTGCACGTTACTGACTTCTACCCTGTTTTTAAAAATAAACCAGTCGTTTACATTGGCTTTTAGTTCGCCGGCATAAAGCAGGGTATCTTTATTCCGGTCTTCTACCATTACGCCTTTTAATACCAGGCGGTTTAAAAAATCAACATCTACTTTTTGTATACTCAGTTTTGCATTGAGTTTTTCGGATAAACTATGGCCTATTTTATTCACAAGCCAGGTTTGAACGGAAGACGTTTGTAGAAGTGTGTAAAGGACGCCAAAAAATAAAAAGACGAAAATTAAAAACCCTAATTTATGTTTGACTTTTTTGAAAACCATCCACCAAAAAACAATGAACAGGATTAAGAGTAAATAAAAAACAACGGGGGAAACGGATGGTTTTATTTTAATGAAAAGAAATACAAAAGCCATCAAAAATGCCAGCGAAAGTGCAATCCATTTTAATATCGTTAACGTTTTTTGCAGTGGGTGTATGTAAAAACGTAAAAATACTTAATAACCACGGATCAGGAAAATGGGTTTAAAATTTTATCAATTTCTTAAAAACCCCGGGCATCGTCGTCTCCCCGGTTATCGGCAACGGCATGTATGGCGCCATCCTTAAATAAAATGAGTTCGGTACGGCCTATTTTTCCAATATTATTCAAGGTATAGCCCATCTCCGTTAGCTTTTGAGCTGTTGCCGGGTTAAAATCATTTTCTATCATTATTTCATCGGGCAGCCATTGGTGGTGGAACTTAGGCTTATTCACAGCATCTTTTGCTGACATGCCAAAATCAATTACATTAATTATGGTTTGATAAACACTGGTAGGAATTGTGGTTCCTCCCGGGGTGCCCACTACCATAAATAATTTTTTATCTTTTAATACAAGTGTGGGCGTCATACTACTGAGCATTCTTTTGTTGGCTTCAATAGCATTGGCTTTGTTGCCCACTGCGCCATATAAATTGGGTTCACCTTCTTTAATGCTAAAATCATCCATCTCGTTATTCATTATAAATCCTGCAGCTTTTACCACTACCCTGCTGCCATACCTTCCATTAAGGGTTGTGGTTACCGAAACGGCATTCCCTTCTGCATCTACAACACTTATATGCGTGGTTTCATCATGTTCTTTTATAGGTCCTGCACCGGTAAGTTTGCTGCTTCCCGCTTTTCCGGGAATGTAATCCTTCATTCTTTGCTGCAGGTAGGCATCGCTCATCAAGGTGGTTAAAGGAACTTTTACAAAATCATCATCACCCATATACTCTGCCCTGTCGGCAAAGGCCCTACGTTCGGCTTCTACCATAAGTTGTACGCTCTCCGGGGTTTGAAATTGCAGAGCCGCTATATTCATGCTTTCCACCATGCCTAACATTTGCCTGAGTAAAATGCCTCCACTGCTGGGCAATGGCATGGTAATGATTTCATATCCTTTGTAAGAAAATTGTATGGGCTTTCGGAACTTTACTGTATAATTTTTCAAATCTTCTGCAGTAATAATTCCGCCATTTTTAGCGGCATCCTCCACAATGTACTTTGCCGTAATACCTCTGTAAAATCCATTAATGCCATATTTGCTGATGCGGTTTAAGGTTTGTGCAAGTTCTTTTTGCACCAGGATATCCCCCTTCTTCCAGGGCGTTTTTTTTACAAATACCGGTGTAAAATTATTATACTTCAAAAAATCTTCCTTTGAAGCATTAAGTGATTTAGCCTCTGCCTCAGTAAGGGCAAATCCTTTTTCGGCCAATTTTATAGCAGGTGCAATTAATTTTTTGAAGGGTAATTTGGCATATTTAAGCGATGCAAACAAACCGGCAACCGTGCCCGGAACGGCGTTGGCCAAATGCCCGTTTTTACTGAGCTGCGGAAGGGCATTACCGGCGCTGTCCAAGTACATATTTTTAAATGCATTACCCGGCGCTTTTTCCCTAAAATCCAGGGCAATATTTTGGCCATTAGCCAATTGGGCAACCATAAACCCTCCGCCACCAATATTACCCGCCCCCGGGTACACTACCGCAAGCGCCAATTGTACCGCTATTACCGCATCCACTGCATTTCCTCCGGCTTTTAATATTTGCAAACCTGCATCACTCGCCAAAGGATGGGCGCTCACAACGGCTGCTTTACTTACCGTTATGGCTTTTTGCGGTTTATAAGAAAAAGGATTGAGTTGTGCATAAGCCGGATGCATTACCGCTACAAACA
>JAFDZZ010000193.1 GCA_018266715.1 Bacteroidota bacterium | reverse complement strand
CATCAATTCGTAATTGTTCATTTTCCCTTGTTTTGTTATTAAATAATGTTTGTTTTACCGTTTAAAAACGGGCTGCAAAGGTAAGGGAAAGAGGGCAATTTGAGGAGCGTAATGTGTCCTTATTTAAAAAAAATATAATTACAATCTTATTTTATGCACAAATAATTAATTATCAATATTATATAAGCAATTAATCGTAAGCTTACCCTGCTCCTTATTTAATTTTAAAAGGCATTTTAATAAAAAATGGTACTGCTTGAGGCAAATAATAAATATCAATTAATAATTCTTTATTTCAGTCTTAGTTTTTGCAATTATGCTTTGGCAAATGTTTATTTCCTTTTTGGTTCAGGGCCTTAAGGAATCAATTTCATATACAAATCCATCCTTATTACTAAAATTATAACCGCACATACCCACTACGCAATAATCCTTATCCGAAAAAACCGAACCGCCAATTTTAAACAGCGTATTGAACCGGGGCTTTTTAACAAGTATTGCTTTTATCTCTTTAAAATCTCCGGCGCTAATATTTGGTTTATGTACTGTAATATAATAACAGTTTATATTATTGATAAGCGTATCAATAGGCTTTAAATATGGGTTAGGAATGTGCCGCATTAAATCCGAACTGTCAAAACGATACCCAAATTCTTTTTGCCAAAGCTTACCGGTCTTTACTATTTTACTTTGTGCTGCAAAGCTGTCCAACTCACAGTAGTTTAAGTTTTTATTTTGTAGCAGATAAACACCTTTAGTATTTATCTCAATAGATAAAGAAATGGCATCCTGTGTTCCGTTAAATTTTGGTTTATTGGGCATTTCACCTATAAGGCTTGGAGTCATTCTAAACTCAAACAAGTAATCATCAAAAGAAAGTACATTGATAGTACTTAACCAGCGCCTGGAAGTACTATCAATGATATAAGAATTTAATTTATAAGAATAGTAGGAGGTTTTGGGTGTACTACAGCCAATTAAACATAAAATAAGTAATACCCAATAAATTATACGCATAAAAATAAATATATTCCTATTATGATTATCTGGGCTTGAAATTTAAAGTATTACCAGGAACATCTTGAGTAACGTCCAAAACCTTTGGACAATATGGTTCGTTAAAAGGCAATGGTTGCACATGTCTTAATGTGCCATAAACCTTAGATACCCCTTTCGTATCATAAGTGTTGTTATTAAATACCTGGTCAATGGCAGCGGTTTGTGTCCAGGTTGTTTGAATGAAAGTATTTGAACCTACATAATAAGACGAAATAGTTTTATAATGAAACAAATCATATGTATTTACCAAAGCATCCAAATTTAAATCATAATACTGATCATGATAGTATTTATACTCAGTCATTGCCTTAACTTCCCAATTTGCAATTTGCCCTTGAACAACAATCCAATTTGCCACTCCTGTTACTAACTCAGGCCAAATTGAACCACCGCAATCCGGGCCAGTAACATTAATTGAAGAAGGTGCAGACATTAATAAATTATCATTAAACATTACTTCTTCTTCGGAAACTAAAGAAGGATCGCAATTTGGCTCTTCCCCAGTACCACCACCCCCACCGCCGGCCATGGGGTTAGGTTCACATTGAGTGTATAAAAATTCTACAGTTTGATCATAAGTACCGTCATTATAAAAAATTGTAGTTATTTCATACCAATCTGTACAAATTGGCGGATCGGGTACTGGTTCGGGTACTGCAGGCTTACCTGCCCAAAGCCTGAATTCTTTGGGTTTTTCTGCTAATACATCCATTTCATAAACTTTAATGTCCCTAAGTGAAATCAATGCAAATGTTCCATCAACCGTTATACCATAATTAGTAAAAAACTTTGTAAATGAACTGTCTGGTAGTTCAGTATATCTTTTGTCCAATGGATAAAATAATACGATATCACCTTTTCGTATCCTACCATCTTCATTTTCCACCAATAATAAATACCTTAGGGGTTCATTTAAATCAGCCCTTATATTATTACTTAAAGGCATTCTTTTATCCAGGGGAACAATAATAAAGGTTTCTCTTTGGTTAGGTTCCGTGTACATTTCATCAATAATCATACTGGCAATTATTTTATCTACGGTATTATTACTGTCTCTGCCAATAATCCGTTTTTGCTCTTCTAACCATTGCCTTATCTCACTTGCGCCGGTTCTTGAAGTAACTTCATTACTGCTTACCACTTTTTCCAAAGGGTTTTCTTTGGCATTTTCCAATAACCCGGCTTTTTTACAACTCCATAAAATAATCAGGCCGGTTAAAAGTAAAAAAACTAAATAAAGAGAAATGCGGGGGGGGGGAATTACGTTTCATAGCAAATTATTTGGGTGAATTAATAACCTAAGCTACTAAAATTTTTTTTAAACCAAATTTATTTATTTGATAATGATAAAGAAATCAAAAGGTTAATTTGATAAATTTTTTAGCAAAAATTATTTGTACCTTTACCCTCTTTTTTATGAAGCCGGGCAAAAATTCTACTTTATTTACTGATGTTATTGAGATCACCGGGGCCAGGGAACACAACCTTAAAAATATTGATATTACCATTCCCAAAAACAAGCTGGTGGTATTTACCGGGGTAAGCGGCAGCGGTAAGTCATCCCTCGCTTTTGATACCATTTATAACGAAGGCCAACGCCGCTATATGGAAAGCTTTAGCGCTTATGCCCGCCAGTTTATGGGAGATATGGAACGGCCCGATGTGGATCACATCACCGGCCTTAGCCCCGTAATTTCCATTGAGCAAAAAACCACCAACAAAAACCCACGCAGCACCGTAGGCACCATTACCGAAGTTTATGATTTCATGCGCCTGCTTTTTGCCCGTGCCGGCGAAGCTTACAGTTTTAATACCGGCGAAAAAATGGTGAAGTTTAGCGAAGAAGAAATAGTACAGGCCATTTATGAAAAATATTTTGGCCAAAAAATTAATATACTGGCGCCATTGGTGCGTGGGCGCAAAGGCCATTACCGGGAACTTTTTGAAGACATTCGCAAAAAAGGTTTTTTAAAAGTAAGGGTGGATGGCGAAATCACCGACCTTAAAGAACGCATGCAGGTGGACCGCTATAAGATACATGATATTGAAGTAGTGATTGACCGTGTGGAAGTAACAGATGACATGCACTACCGCCTCAGCCAAAGTGTACAAAAAGCATTGCAAATGGGTAAAGATTTATTATTTATTGCCCCACAGGTAGAAAGCAATACCAAACCTACGGCAAAAACACTTTTTAACCCCGGGCCAATAACCCAATCTGCATTTAGCAAGCACCTCATGTGTGTGGATACAGGCATTTCTTATGAAGAGCCTTCACCCAATTCTTTTTCGTTTAATTCGCCCTATGGCGCCTGCCCGGTATGCAAAGGCCTTGGCACCACCTACCATGTAAATATGGATGCAGTGATACCCGATTACCAACTTAGCGTAAATGACGGGGCAATAAAACCTTTGGGCGAAGAACGGGAAGCTTATATTTTTAAACAGGTAAAAGAAATTGCTAAAAAACATAAAATAAGTTTAGATAAACCCTTAAAAGATCTTCCTAAAAAAGCCTTAAATATTTTGCTTTACGGTAAAGAAGAAGTGGAAGAAGTAAATGATGATGAACAGGAAATTGCTGGCGATGGCGCAGTGTATTATACGACCGAATACGAAGGAATCATCAACATGATCAAACGCTGGTTTGCCGGCACCAACACCACCGAATCGCTCCGGGATTGGGTGGAAAGTTACATGAGTTTAAAACCCTGCGAAGACTGTAAGGGCACAAGGCTGCGTAAAGAAAGCCTTTGGTTTAAAATTGATGAAAAAAATATTGCCGAACTCAGCAATTTGGATTTGGATCATTTATACGCCTGGTTCGATGGTATTGAACTTAGGCTAAGCCAGAAACAAAATGCCATTGCAAAAGATATTTTAAAAGAAATAAGGGAACGACTGCAATTTTTATTAAATGTAGGCCTCACCTATCTTACCATCAACAGGCCATCTAAAAGCCTTAGTGGCGGCGAGTACCAGCGCATTAGGCTGGCCACTCAAATTGGTTCTCAATTGCAGGGCATCACCTATATATTAGATGAACCCAGCATTGGCCTTCACCAGCGGGATAACCAGCGGCTAATTGGCGCTTTACAAAACCTCAGG
>JAFDZZ010000192.1 GCA_018266715.1 Bacteroidota bacterium | reverse complement strand
TACTAAAAAGCCTGTGGACGATAGTGATACTTTAGCGCAGGGTAAAAAATCAAATTCAAAAAAAGGATCAACAAATTCAAAATTTTATTTTTCAGTTTATACCGGCGCCGAAGGGAGTGGCGTAAAATTTCCGGGGCTTAATAAATTTAATTTACGGGTGGGATTATCCGCAGGGTATTATGTGAGCAAGCGGCTAAGTGTGCAGGCCGGCTTTTTTACGGGCACCAAAAAATATATTGCAGGTAAAAAAGATTATAAAGCAAAGCCGGGTACGTACTGGAGCCGGGTGGATATTACCCGGGTAGATGCGAATTGCCGGGTTTTGGAAATACCCGTTTCACTGAAGTACGATTTTAAAGCAAAAAACAACTGGCAAGCCTTTGCCGGCGCTGGACTATCTTCTTTTATCATGAAAAAAGAAACCTATGCCTATGATTATTTATATTACGGTATGCCCAATCATGCGCTGGCATCGTATGAGGGCAATAAGCATTGGTTTTCGGTATTTAAGATATTTGGCGGAGTGGAAAAAACATTTTCTAATTCCTTATCCTGGTTTGTTCAGCCGGGCATTGCAATTCCTCTTGCCGGTGTTGGCGAAGGGCAAATTAAATTATTCTCCTCCGAAATATTATTGGGTATAAAATTAAGGCCACAAAAGAAAAACTAAGGCAACCTTACATTTAATTTATTCGTATAGGTTTAAAACAGCTTGTATGAATAAAATAAAATTTTGGATAACGCCTTTAATGATTTTTTTCCTGGTTGGCAGCCAGTTATCGTCCTGCAGTAAAGGCGGTAATGATCCCAACCCCGACCCATGTGCCGGTAAAACCATAGTAATAACGGCCACACCTGCGTCTTCTGTAGGTTGCGGGGCGCCAAACGGAAGTATTACCGCTACGGCAACAGGTAGCAGCGGCTTTCAATTTAAACTAAATGCTTCAGGCGCTTACCAGGCATCGGGTATCTTTAACGGATTATCTGCAGGCACTTATACGGTATTTGCAAAAGATGCAGCAGGCTGCGAAAAATCAACTACCGCAACCGTTACCGCAACCGGTACGGGCTTTACCGTTACGGCAACCCCATCCTTAACCAGCGGTTGTGGAAGTACCGATGGATCCATTACCGTTACTGCATCAGGTAGCACCGGGTTTCAATATAAATTGGGTGCCACAGGTACTTACGGTGCATCAAATGTTTTTAATAACCTTGCCGAAGGAAGCTATACGGTATTTGTAAAAGATGCCGGCGGATGTGAAAACTCACAATCGGTTAACATTATTTCAGGTAACCCCGGCACAAAATTTTCTGCCGTAAGAACCCTCCTTAATTCAAGATGTATAAGCTGCCATAGCGGCCCATCGCCTGCGGCAGGTAAAGACTGGACCGTAAATTGCAATGTGGTGGCCAATAAAGCGCTCATCGTAAACCGGGCCGTGGTAATTGGAGATATGCCCCAGGGCGGACCTACTTTATCTGCAACAGAAAAAGCCATCATTAGTGATTGGGTAGCCGCCGGGGGAAAATTAACGGATTGATGCCTGTTATGAAAAAAATTATTTTGCTTTTATGGACAGGTATTTTCATTGCTCCTTGTTTTGCCCAAACTATTGAACTGCCGGGTTCAAATACCCAAAAGGTTAGCACTACTTTTAAATCTACACGGGTTATCATGTCGCATTCTGTTGACATGCTGCACAAGGGCGAGTTGGATGTAAGGATATTGCACCGTTTTGGATATATCAATAAGGGTATCAATAATTTTTTTGGTCTTGATGAGGCATCCATGCGCATGGGTTTTGACTATGGAATAACGAAAAATTTTACCGTAGGAATTGGCCGAAGCACCTATCGAAAAGAACTGGATGGATTTATAAAGTACAGGTTGATGCAGCAATCTTCCGGCAATCATGCCATGCCCTTATCGCTGGTATTGGTTGCCGGAAGTACGGTGTGGACGGAAAAAAGTTTTGCTACACCCAAACCCTCTGCAGCCGATCGAATGTCTTATTATGTTCAGCTAATTGCCGGCAAAAAATTTAGTGATAAACTTTCCGGGCAATTTAATCCCGTATTTGTACACAGCAATGCACCCCTTCATGCAGATGCAAGGAATATTATAGCACCCGGTATTGGTTTAAAATACAGGGTGAGCAAAAAACTGGCATTAACTTTCGATTACCTTCATGTGTTAAAAGGCCTCAGTTCTATCAGCTACCATCCACTGGGTATTGGTGTTGATATTGAAACCGGCGGCCATATTTTTCAACTCCATTTTTCCAATGCAACCGGCATGAACGAAAGGGCATTTTTGTATGAAACCTATGGCAAATTTTTTAGCGGGGATATTCGTTTTGGATTTAACCTGAGCCGCATTTTTCATATAAGAAAAAACAGCAATTAATTATGTGAAATCTTTATTTTCCCTTCTTTTAAGGATTTGTTTGGTAAATCGTTCCCTGCTTCCTATCTTTGTCGTCCTTTTTTAAGGAAAGTAAACCCTATTTATTCACAACCAAGAAAATTTCTATTTTTTATGGCTGTTAAAATGAGATTGCAAAGGCATGGCTCAAAAAAGAGACCATTTTATTTCATCGTAATTGCGGATGCCCGTAGTCCACGTGATGGTAAATTTATCCAAAAACTCGGTTCTTACAACCCGCTTACCGTTCCTGCCACCATTCAAATTGATCGTCAAAAAGCATTAGACTGGTTGCAAAAAGGCGCACAACCTACCGATACGGTACGCCGTATTTTATCTTACAAAGGCGTGCTTTATTTAAAGCATTTACTGCGTGGGGTAAGCCTTGGCCTGTTTGATGAGGCTGCAGCAATGGAAAAATTTACAAAATGGAGTACAGAGCATGAAGCTCAAATGGCTTTGCGCCAGGCTAACCACAAGAAGGCCCGCATGGATAAACGCAATGCACCAATTGTAAAGAAAGTGAAAGAAGTGCCTGCTGCTGAAAACCCTGCTCCTGAAGCTTCAGAAGAAGCTAAAACAGAAGAGTAATTTTTTTTCAGCACTGTGCTTAAAAATCATTGTCCTCTCTACAGTTGTAGGGAGGATTTTTTTTAAATGGTAATTTCAACCGGTTTATTCGTTTAAATATTTTCAACAACGGGCATGTCGCAATATTTTAAAATTGGAAAATTTGTAGCCAGCTATGGCCTCTCCGGCGAATTGCTGCTGCTGCATAGCCTGGGAAAAAGAACCGCATTAAAGGGGTTGAAAACCATTTTCCTGGAAGAAGGTAAAAGCAGTTTCCTACCTTATTTTATTGAAAAAACGGCAAGTAAAAAAGCCGGTGAAGTTTTAATAAAGCTGGAAGGCATTCATACCAAAGAAGCGGCAAAAAAGTTTATTGCAAAAGAAGTTTGGCTTACCGATGTGGATTTCAAAAAATTTGCCGCTAAATCGGCGCCTATTTCCATGCTCGGTTTTGAGCTGATAGATGGCGCAAACAACCTGGGAGAAATTACCGAAGTGATTGAACAACCGCACCAAATACTTTGCAGCATCCTGTATAAGGGCAGGCCCGCTTATATTCCGGTGCATGAGCAAAATTTAATCCGCCTGGATACTATTGCTAAAAAAGTGTATGTTGAGCTTCCGCCGGGTTTGCTGGAAATTTATGAGTAATGCTTACATTTACTCCATCATTTCAATACCGGTTTTTTGAACCATCCACAGCGCATAATTGCCCATTTTGACCTCGATTCTTTTTTTGTATCGGTAGAGGTAATCCATAACCCGGAGTTAAAAGGTAAACCCGTAATTGTGGGAGGGCAGGAACGGGGTGTGGTATCTGCATGCAGTTATGAAGCCCGTAAATTTGGTATCCATTCGGCCATGCCGGTACAAAAAGCCCGGCAACTTTGCCCTCATGCTATTTTTTTAAAAGGGAATTATGAGGCTTACGGAAATTATTCCCGTTGGGTAACCGATATTATTAAAGCCGAAGCGCCCCTGTTTGAAAAAGCATCGGTGGATGAGTTTTATCTTGACCTCACCGGTATGGATAAATTTTTTCATCCTTTTGAATGGACCATTGCCCTGCGAAACAGTATCATTGAAAAAACCGGCCTTCCCATTTCCTTTGGTTTGTCCTCAAATAAAATGATGGCAAAAATTGCCACTAATCTGGCTAAACCCAACGGTTATCTCCACATCCCATTTGGTACCGAAAAAGCATTTTTGGCGCCGCTGCCCATTGGTGAAATTCCGGGTGTGGGCACTCAAACTGAAAAATTGCTGAACAGTTATGGCATTTTTACAATTCACCAGGCTTTTGAAACCGGTAAAGTAGAGCTGGAAAATATTTTGGGTAAATGGGGTTTAGACCTTTGGGAAAAATCCCGGGGATTGCATTTCTCAAAAGTTCAGCCTTATCATGAGGCCAAGTCCATATCCAGTGAAAATACCTTTGATGAGAATATTGCCGATGTAAAATTTTTAAACGCCGAGTTGGTACGGCTTACCGAGAAAGTATGTTTTGAATTAAGGCAGGAAGGGAAACTTGCAGGTTGTGCGGCTATTAAAGTTCGTTTCCCCAGCTTTGAAACCTTTACCAGGCAGGCTAGAATTGCGCCAACAAATTCCGATGATGCCGTAATACCCGTAGTGAAAGAGTTATTTAAACGATTTTATAAAAAAAATGAGCCAGTTAGGTTACTGGGCGTAAAGCTCAGCAACTTTACTTCAAATGCCATACAAGCCAACCTGTTTGATAAAGGAAAACCCAAAGAAAATTTATATAAAGCCATAGATGATGTGAAGAAAAAATATGGAAAATATTCACTCAGAAGGGCCTCTTCCAACTCATAAAAACTTAGGCCGGGGTGTAGGTTTTTCCTTTATTTATCCATAATAATAATAAGGCAACAAGGCTGTAAAGGGCAATGGTTATGAACCCACTTTCCCCGGTTAGATAAATAATGGGCCCGGTAGTTACAAATAATGGCGTTAAGAATCCCCAAACTGTATTATGGGCCGAATGAAATAAAGAAGCCGTCCAAATACTTTTACTTTTCATCTTCAGTTCACCAATAATGATACTTACCACCAGCACTACTACAACAAATAAGCTGGTGGTATAAAATAGATTTCCTTCGGTATTGTAGGATTTTGCAATAAAGATTACCGGGAAATGCCAAATAGCCCATACCATCCCTGTAATTAAATAAGCGGATAATTTATTGGAAGTAAGGTTCAGTAATTTAGGAAGTAAATACCCCCGCCAGCCCAACTCTTCACCTAAGGATACGGTGATGGTTTGCAGGGCGGCCATCATTAAAATGAAAAATAAAGAGTTAATGGGCTTTAACTCTTTACCATCGGGCAGGCCTAAAAAATACCCGGAATTAATTTTAGTAGCAATAAAATAACTAAGTATTAAAACAACAAAAGGGATAAAAAAGGCATAAATCAAAAATTTAAGGTTGATGCCCAGGCCTATTTGCTTCCAGCTTTCTTTTTTTAAACCGTCTTTGGTAACCAGGAACAGCATAATTAAAGTTACCAGCGCAGGGATAAACATATATGCAGCCAGTAATGCCGGAAATTTAAAAAAGGAAACCACAACGGCAATAAGCAGTACCAGCCCGCAAAAAAGGATTACTTTGTTTTTCTCTGTCATAATTTTTTTTTAAAAATTAAGGCTGCATAACTCTTTTAAAATAGTTACATTACCTGGTCGTACCACCGTACCAGGTCAATAGCCGTTACAATACCTACCAGGGTTTCATCTTCCTGTATTATGGGCAAAGCATGAAAACCGCCTTTGGAAATTTCTTCAAAAGCAGATTCAATGGTATCCGTTGTTTTTAAACAATACGGGTTTTTGGTCATTACG
The DNA here is from genome assembly GCA_018266715.1 of Bacteroidota bacterium. Classification (GTDB taxonomy): domain Bacteria; phylum Bacteroidota; class Bacteroidia; order Chitinophagales; family Chitinophagaceae; genus Ferruginibacter. Next base: position 4,204 of record JAFDZZ010000192.1, on the reverse strand, counting down.
GCATCCAGGGAAAAGCTATTGCTGATTTCTGATATAGAAGTGGTTTTGCCTTCTTCCAGTACACGGCCCAAATAACGGATGATATCGCTCAAGCTCACAATGCCAATTATTTTATTATTTTGAGTGATGGGAAGGTGATGGATTTTACTGCGGGTAAAAAAATCCATGATTTGCGTAAAACTATTATGGGCGTCGGCAACAATAAGTTTTTCGGCCATAATTTCAGAAACTTTTGATTTTCTATTCATATCAGCAGGTTTTATCTTTAAAGTTTACAATAAATTAGAAGAATTCAAACAATATTTTCCAAAATCCTGCATTTTGGGCTAAAATTCTTGTTTTATAGCTGGTTTAATGCCAAAAATCCTTATCTTTGCCGCCCAAAAAAGAGCAATCTTTTAAAATTAACATTTCCCACATGGCCCAAAAAGTGTCCGTCTGTTCGGAACGCCAGCAGGGAGTAACGATCAAAAGTTATGTAATGCCAAAGGTTAAAACCAACAGCAGCGCAAAAAAGCGCTTTAAAGTTACCGGTGGAGGTAAAATCACATTCCAAAAAGCTTTCAAACGTCACATTCTCACAAAAAAATCTACAAAACGTAAACGCAATATGCGTAAAGACGGGGTAGTGGCAGATGCGAATTTGCATTTTGTAAAGCGTTTGCTGGCTATGAAATAAGCCGGATGAAAATCTCAATCTTTAACTTTTAAAAAAATTAAAATATGCCACGTTCAGTAAATGCCGTAGCCAGTAAGGCCCGCCGTAAAAGGATTCTTAAAGCCGCAAAAGGCTATTATGGCAAACGTAAAAATGTTTATACCGTTGCTAAAAACGTAATGGAAAAAGGGCTTACCTATAGCTATGTAGGCCGTAAAAATAAAAAAAGAGAATACCGTGCACTTTGGATTGCCCGTATTAATGCGGCTGCAAGGGAGCAGGGAATTACCTACAGCGAATTGATTTTTAAATTAAACGCCAAAGAAATAGGGCTTAACCGAAAAGTGCTTGCAGACCTCGCCATGAACGAGCCTGAAACCTTTAAAGCCCTGGTGGATTCCGTTAAATAATTTACCCAAACCAACTGGTAGCCGTCCCTTCGAAAGCAGGGACGGTTTTTTATTTTATTCAATTATATTTGCGGCTGTTTTCTTTCTTTTATTACTCTTTTAACCATTCATAGGAATGCATAATACGTATAACGACCTGGTTCAGCAAACCTTCAATTTCCCCCAGGAAGATTTAAAAGTAAAAGATAATTATTTACAGTTTAATAATATTGATCTTAAACTGTTGATTGAAAAATACGGCACGCCCTTAAAAATGAGTTTTTTGCCCAAAATCGGATGGCAAATCAATAAGGCCAAAAAAATGTTTGCCGAAGCCATCAAAAAAAATAAGTATGAGGGGAAATACAATTATTGTTATTGTACCAAAAGTTCACATTTCAGCTTTATAATTGAAGAGGCCATAAAACATAATATCCATTTGGAAACCTCCTATGCGTACGATATTGAAATTATTAACTCCCTTTACAAACGCCGTAAAATCAATAAAGATATTTTTATTATCTGCAATGGGTTTAAGCAAAAAAATTATACCAGCAGGATCGCACGGCTCATTAACACCGGGTTTAAAAACGTAATTCCCATTTTGGATAATAAAGAGGAATTAAATATGTATAAGCGCAGCATACGAACCAAAGAGCCCTTTAAACTGGGTATAAGAATTGCCGCCGAAGAAGAACCGACCTTTCCTTTTTATACCTCCCGGCTTGGTATCAAAGCAAAAGATGTGCTGGAATATTATGTAGATGAAATAGAAGGCTATGAAGATAAGTTTCAGCTTAAGATGCTGCATATCTTCCTGAATAAAGGGATTAAAGATGATATTTATTACTGGAGCGAATTACAAAAAAGCATCAACCTGTATTGCCAGTTAAAGAAAATTTGTCCCGAGCTGGATTCCATCAACATTGGTGGTGGCTTTCCTATAAAACATTCACTGGCCTTTAATTACGATTACCAGTTTATGATTAATGAAATTGTGAGCACCATTAAAAAAGCCTGCAAAAAAGCAAGGGTGCAAATGCCGCATATTTTTACGGAGTTTGGAAGCTATACCGTAGGCGAAAGCATGGCGCATATTTACAGTGTAATCGGTCAAAAAATTCAAAACGACAGGGAAACCTGGTATATGATTGATTCTTCTTTTATCACTACGCTGCCCGATACCTGGGGAATTGGCGAAAAGTTTTTGATGTTGCCCATTAATAAGTGGAATAATGAATACCAGCGTGTTGTTTTAGGCGGCATCACCTGCGACGGGCATGATTATTACGACTCCGAAGAACATATTAATGAAGTGTTTCTTCCAAAATTGAAAAATACCAATGGGGATTCTGATAATAATAAAGAGCCCTTGTATGTAGGATTTTTTCACACCGGCGCCTACCAGGATCAAATTAGCGGCTATGGCGGCATTAAGCATTGCCTCATTCCTTCGCCCAAGCATATAATTGTAGATTATGACAAAAACGGTAAGCTTACCGATTGGGTTTATGCCAAAGAGCAAACCGCTCAAAGTATGCTGAAGATTTTGGGCTATTCATAAAAATTTGCACAAAGCGCTTGTCGTATTCTTTTTTATTTCCTGCTCATTAACTATTGCTTAAATTAGCAGCCGTAAAACCTGTTATGGCTTCATCACTACATCATTATCAGCATATTTTTTTTATAGGTGTTGCCGGCGCCGGTATGAGCGCCATTGCCCAATACCTTGCCGGCATTGGAAAAGACATAAGCGGCAGCGACCGGTACTTTATTGATGGGGAATTTAACGATACACGGAGTAAGCTTGAAGCCGAAGGGATAAGATGTTTTGCCCAAAATGGGGAGGGGATAACGCCCCAAACCCAGCTTGTAGTGGTTTCCACTGCCATTGAAGATACCGTTGCCGAAGTGCAGAAAGCCAAAGCGCTCAACATTCCAATTTTAAAAAGAAGCCAGGTACTGGCCTTAATTGCCAACAGTAAGCGAACCATTGCCGTGGGCGGCACATCGGGCAAAAGCACCAGCAGCGCCATGCTGTTTCACATTTTGCAATACGCCGGCTTGCAACCCAGCATTATCAGCGGGGCCGGGTTAACCAGTATCATAAAAGAAGGTAAGATAGGCAATGCAAAAGTGGGTGCAGGGGAATGGCTGGTAATAGAAGCCGACGAAAGTGATGGATCCATTACCGCATATCATCCGGAAATTGGCCTGCTGCTCAATATTGATAAAGACCACCAGGAGATTGATGAACTCAACCGCATTTTTAGCATTTTTAAAGAAAATACCTCGGGAAAGTTTATCGTTAACCAGTCCAATGCACTGGCAGCAAAACTCTCTCAACATATTCAAAACGATTTTTCCATAAATGGCCCTGCCGGTATTAATGCCATAAATTTTAAGCAGGAAGGTTTTTCCATTTCCTTTGAAATTAACGATGTGAAATTTTCATTGCAGGCTATTGGAAAGCATAGTATAGAAAATGCAGTTGCCGCAACAGCCGTAGCGGTGCAAATTGGGGTACCACTACTCGTAGCGGCAGAGGCACTGCAATCCTATGAAGGTATTTACCGGCGCCACCAGGTATTGGGTAATAAAAATGGGATATGGGTGATAGATGATTATGCTCATAACCCGGCAAAGTGTGCAGCATCCATTGCAGCCTGCCAGCCGCTGGCACAAAAAGTTGTGGCCTGGTTTCAGCCGCATGGCTATGGCCCCACACGTTTTTTAAGAAACGATTTTGTAAAAGAAATTGCCCATGTACTTCGTGAGCAGGACGAAATTTGGATGAGTGAAATATTTTATGCCGGTGGAACGGCCGTAAAAGATATTTCTTCCAATGATTTAATACAGGATATAAAGGCGCTGGGTAAAAAGGCTTTTTTTGTGGAAGACCGGAATGTGTTTTTAGAAACCGTAAGGCCGCATTTGCAGCAAGGAGCCGTATTATTGCTCATGGGAGCAAGAGATCCCGGGCTTGAAAAATTCAGTAACGCTATTTTTGAACAATTGTAACCATGACGGTTTTATTTACACATATCAGCAAATTAGTAGGCATAGGGGAACATAATGGACCCATACGGGGCAGGGCGTTGGCTGAATTAGCCAGTATTGATGATGCATATTTACTGGTGGAAGATGGCGTAATAGC
>JAFDZZ010000191.1 GCA_018266715.1 Bacteroidota bacterium | reverse complement strand
ACATCAAATTCATAATCGCCGGGTATATATTTTTGCATTAACCCATCCAACGTAGAATAAAAATTATAATATACTGCATCTTTAGGATGGTACCCTTTTACCTGCCCGTAGGTTACTCTTAAGGTACTGTTGGCATCAGGATAAAACTTTTTTTCTTTCATCACTTCCAACTGACCTTTGGTATATAACCGTTGAAGTTTATTGATTTGGGCCTGGTACTCATTCAATTTTTGCTGCACATTTTGCTGATAGGTCAACTGGATATTTTTAAAAAGTGTAATTGCATCAAATTTTTCAATTTGAGCCAAGGCTTTATCCGCAGGCAGGGCAAAAAGAGCATTAAGGCTGTCCCGGTTAAATAAATTTTGCTGGCTGTAAACCCTATTAGTAAAAGCGGCATAGTTGCCATCGGTAGTTTCTAAATCCCGTAACAATTGAGGACTTACAAAATTTTTATCCTGCTCTTTTACATAAGCTTCAATAAGGGTTTCAAATACTTTTTTATCTACCTGTACCTCATACTCATCCAGCAAATCATTAATAGACGTTTGCACCTGCTTTAAGCGGCTGTTATATGCAGCCTCCCCTTTTTGCTGTGCCGTAACCAGGCTGTTTAACTGCATCCCTATGGCATACAACTCAATTTTACTGAATATTTCATTGTAATAATCCCTTCCCAGTCCATACGGCTCCAGGGCTTTATAAGCATCCGCAAGATCGGTCAAAACATTCCCGTATTGCTCTTTCCATCCGGCATTTGCGTTAACCCTTTGCTGAAAAAGCGTTTCGTAATTTTTCTTTTTCAAAAAAGCATTGGTTTTGGTTAAGCCCAGCACTTCTCCCTGCCATTTTTTATAAGCATTTTGAATGGAGGCATATTTTGCAGCATACTTAATTTTTACCGCCTCGTCTTTACGCATATAGCCATCTATAATTTTTAGGGCTTTATCCCTAATGGCAATTTTTGCAGGGTCGTTAATCGTTCTTATTTGTTCCACCGCAATACCGGGCAGGTACTCCATGGTTCTTCCTGGAAAACCAAAAACCATGGTAAAATCATTCTCCTTTATACCGTTTAAGGAAATTTTCAACGATTTTTTTGGTGTATAAGGAATATTATCTGTGGAATATTCTGCAGGCTTATTATTCCTGGATGCATATATCCGAAACATTGAAAAATCCCCGGTATGCCTGGGCCACATCCAGTTGTCGGTATCTTTACCAAAATTACCAATAGAAGAAGGCGGTGCACCAACCAACCGGATATCCCTGTAGGTTTCCGTTACAAAAAGATAATACTGGTTCCCTTCAAAAAAGCCCCGTATAAAGGCATCTTGCGTTGCTTCCTTTTTTACATTTTTAATGGCTTCAGCTGTGTTTTTATCAATTAGAGATTGCCGTTCTTTTTCACTCAGTTGATCAGTTATCCCTTTCATTACAGCATTACTCACATCATCAATACGCACAATAAAAGTTACAAAAAGTCCTTTATTGGGCAATTCATCAGTAAATTGGCCTGCCCAAAAACCATCCCTTAAATAATTTTTCTCCAAAGATGAATGGTTTTGAATGGCATCAAACCCACAATGATGATTGGTGAGCAAAAGGCCTTTTGAAGAAATGACTTCTGCGGTACAAAATCCGCCCAGGCTTACAATGGCATCTTTTAAACTGCCTTTGTTAATACTATAAATATCTGCCGCACTTATTTTCATGCCCAGGCTTTTCATGCGGCTTTCATTGAGCTTTTGCAAGAGCTGTGGAAGCCACATGCCTTCATCGGCCTTGGAAGAAAACGTGGCGGCAAAAATAAACAGCGCCAGTAATAAAGTCATTTTTTTCATAACCTCAGGAATTTTGCTAAAGATACAGATAAAATAAACGGTGAAGAATCCATCGGTACAAAAAACCTGGCGGGTTTTTGGGTTTGCATTAACGTTCTCTTTCTTAAATTTATAGTATGAAAAATAAAAGGTTGGCCAAGCTTTTTTTATTGAGTTTTTTTATTACCGGTTCATTTCAGCTCTTTGCCCAGGGTTATGCAAAGGTGGATAGCGTCGTTAAGCGCCTTGGCCCAATGGCCGATAAAAATGTAGCCACAATTGCAAAAACCATTACCCTGCCTTTTTCTGAAAAAATCAATAAAGCCCGTGCTATTTATTATTGGATAGCACAGCATATTGCCCTTGACCCCAAAGCCACAAAAAGTTACGACCAAAAAAATAGCGACCCGGTGAAAGTTATTGAACTCCGCAAAGCAACTCCGCTGGGCTTTTCCCTGCTTTTCCAGGAAATGTGCAGCCAGGCCGATATCCGTTGCCTTTCGGTAGATGGTTTTACCAAAAATTTTGCTGGGGAAATTAATGACCCGGCAGACGAAATAAATCATTCCTGGAATGTGGTGCAGCTTGGCCAAAGTAAAGATGAATGGTATTATGTAGATGTTGCAAAAGCTGCAGGCTACCTGGATAAAAAGCAAAGCCTGTTTACCGCACATTTTTCCAACGCTTATTTTTTTGCCGATAAAGTTTTGTTCAACCTAAGTCATTACCCCGATAACAGCGCCTGGCAGCTTGGCCCCGGGCCAAAAAGCCTGGAAGATTTTTATGCGCTTCCTGTAATTGGGGCTGCAGCTTTTGAGCTAAAAATTCAAAAACCGGCTCCTGCAAATGGAAGTATAAAAGCAAAATTAAATGGCAAAATAGAATTTACCATTCCGGTTACCGGGGAAATGAATAGTTCAAAACTGGAAATCATTGCAGGAGACGAAAGAAAAAACCCCAAACCGGAATTAGTAAAATTTTCATCTACTGACGGAGGTATGCAATTCACTTATGCATGTAAAAAAGAAGGGGAATTTCCACTTAAAATTTTAGCCGATGGAAAAGAGATCCTGGCTTATAAACTGGTTGTAGAAGAGTGATTAGCTTTTGGAAGATTGCCCGGAGCGTAACATCTCGGAAAAATTTTTCTTTTGAGCAAGTGTGCTTACGGCAATGGCAATCCGTTTGATTTTTGTAGGTTCGGTTTTGGCGCTTTCAATCCATTTGGAATAATATTTTTGATGTGATTTAGGCATGGCGTTAAATTGCCTCATCGCTTCCGGCTCATCGGCAAGGCATTCCAATAATTGAGGATCAATTTTAATCTCTTCTTTATCTTCCTGCAAAATCACTTTAACCGTATCCCCGTTTTTTTTGTTTAGCGCTTTGCGCATAGCCCCATTAACCGGCATAATAAAATTACCATCCCCCATGGGCAATAAGGAGGTTTGCCGGATTTCCAACTGGTCTATTTTTCCTTTAACCCGAAATGATTTTTTTACGCCGGGTGCCATTTTCTGTGCAACTGCCGCCGGAACAATAAAATAGGTCCAACCGGTTTTCTCTCCCATCTTCCCAAACTTTAAGAGCGTAGTTTGAAAACTAACTTTCATTTCCTCATTTTTTTAATACAATCCTGAATGTGGTTCCTTTGCCCGGTTCACTGTGTTTTACATATAATTCGCCTTTATGATATTGTTCAATAATACGCTTGCTTAAAGATAAGCCAAGCCCCCAGCCTCTTTTTTTAGTGCTGAAGCCCGGCTTAAATACTTTAGCCACATTGGCTTTGCTGATGCCTTTCCCGCTGTCCTTAACATCAATAATCACCTGGGAAATTTCATTTTTAATTTCAATATCAATTTTTCCCTGCCCATCCATGGCATCCAATGCATTTTTTAATAAGTTCTCAATCACCCAGTCAAATAATGGTGCATTGATCATTGCAGGTATTTGTTCCTGTTGATGTACATTAAGCGAAAAACTTACTTTTCCCGGGGCTCTTCGTTTAATATAGGCAATCATATTTTCTACCTGCTTTACCAGGTTTTCCTCTTCAAGGTGCGGCGTGCTTCCAATTTTGCCAAACCGGTCGCTCACCAGTTTGAGTCGTTCCACATCTTTACTCATTTCGGTGGCTATCTTTTCATTTCCAGGGGCATCTTTAAGCATTTCCACCCAACCTTGCAGGGAGCTAAGCGGTGTGCCCAATTGATGCGCTGTTTCTTTTGCCATACCGGCCCATACCTGGTTTTGGGTACTTTTATTACGGGTTTGCATTGCATAAATAATTACAGCAATAAATAAGGATACCACCAATAACTGTAGCAAAGGAAAATAACGGATTTGTTTGAGCAATTTTGACTGTCCATAGTAAACAAAATTGTTCTGCTTATTGTTAAAAGGGTTTTTCCAAATAATGGGCTTATTAATGCTTTTAAACTCACGGAGTTTATTAGATAGATAAGAAGGATTTCGGGCTATTGCAGCACTATCTAAATTTTGGTGATCCAGGATGCTGTCTTTTTCCGTTACAACAATTATCGGAATATCTTTGCTGTTTTCGGTAAGTATCCTTCCGGTTAAATTGGTTTGGGCCATATTAGAACCCACTTCTTTCACGGCTTCCACCCATTGTTCAATTTTCCTTCGTTCTTCCAGCGCAATTTTTTTGGCCAGGAAATCGGATAAGTACAAACTTGCCAGCACAATGGCAATGGCTGCAATTGCAAGCCCAATTCTCCAGTTAAAAAGTTGAGAAAACATGAAATAAAAATACACAATAATAAGCAAGATGCGGGCAAACAAAAAAGCGGCAACTGCCGCTCTTCTAACTTGTGCCCCGGAACGGAGTTGAACCGTTACGGCCATTGCTGGCCACAGGATTTTAAGTCCTG
>JAFDZZ010000190.1 GCA_018266715.1 Bacteroidota bacterium | reverse complement strand
GCCACTACAAGATCGTGCCCGTTCACTTTACCATGAGCCACGGTAATGGAGTCGTTTATGCCGGTTTTTTCGTAGGTTTCTTCTAACCTTTTTTTATAGGGCTTCAGGTCAACAAATTCCAGGTAATCTTTTGATTTGATGTTGGAGAATAAAATGCTGTAGGAATCGTTGTCAAATAAAATTTCAAAATACTCATCGCTGCCTATACGGTGGTGATGGCCGCATTGGGGGCAAACAAATTTATTTTCTGCCAGTTCGCTAACCATGCTGGTGTATTTGCAAACGGGGCATTTGGTCCATAAGCCTTCGGGTGCATCTTTTTTATCGCTGGTGGATGTAAGGATGCCTTTTTTTATCCGTTTAAACCAACTGGTTTTTACTTCAGCATCGGTTTTCTCCTGGTCACCGGTTAGGTTACCTTCTATATCCTCATCTTGTTTCATCTTATGGGGTTTTGATGATCGTTAGGATGTTTAGGCAATGGTAATTGTTTCATCCAGGTACACGTCCTGTATGCTGTTGAGCAATTCAATACCTTCTTTCATGGGGCGTTGAAAAGCTTTACGGCCGCTGATTAATCCCATGCCTCCGGCTCTTTTATTGATTACGGCTGTGGTTACGGCTTCTTCCATATCCGAAGCGCCTTTGCTTTCTCCGCCGCTGTTTATTAATCCTACCCGGCCCATATAGCAGTTGGCTACCTGGTAGCGGGCCAAATCAATGGGGTGATCGGTAGTGAGTTTATCATAAACTATCGGCGAGGTTTTACCATGTTTGGTGGCAAGGTAACCGCCGTTGTTGGTGGGTAATTTTTGCTTAATAATATCGGCCTGTAACGTTACGCCAAGATGGTTGGCCTGGCCGGTTAAATCAGATGCGGTATGATAGTCAATTCCATCTACTTTAAAAGCATTATTTCTTAAATAACACCAAAGTACGGTACTCATACCCAATTCATGCGCCTGCTCAAAGGCCATGGCTACCTCCTGCAACTGCCTTGTGCTACTATCGCTTCCCCAATAGATGGTAGCACCTACCGATGTAGCGCCCATATTCCAGGCATCTTTGATTTTACCAAACATTACCTGGTCGAATTTATTGGGATAGCTGATAAACTCATTATGGTTGATTTTAACCATCATCGGAATTTTATGGGCATATTTGCGGCTTACAATTCCCAATACGCCAAATGTAGAAGCAATGGCATTGCATCCGCCTTCAATGGCAAGTTTTACGATATTTTCCGGGTCAAAATATATAGGGTTGGGTGCAAATGAGGCACCTGCACTATGCTCAATACCCTGGTCAACGGGAAGGATGGATAAATAACCTGTGCCGGCCAGGCGGCCATGGCCCAGCATACTTTCCAGGCTGCGTAAGGTTTGATTATTACGGTTGCTGTTAATCCAAATTTTATTGATATGATCCGGTGAGGGATGATGAATTTCTTCTTTGGTGATTCCTTTGCACTGGTGGTTTAACAGGCTGTCGGCCTGTGCCCCTAATAGTTTTACAATTTTGGATGAAGCCATAATGATAGATTTTTACAAAATTAAGGAAGGAAAGATAATAAATAAAATAATGTATAATGGATAATGTATAATTGATAAAGGATAATGAATCATTCAGCATTCATAACTCATAACCAATCATTCATAACTCACAACAGCAACTTTTCCTTTTTCGCCAGCCAAAAAAACGTTATTACCGGTTTTGGATTTTTGGACAACATGAAAACTTTCATCCGAAATTTTTATAAAACTTTTGCCATTATTTAAGGTAATATCTACACCATTAAGCCCGCAGGTAACCCAGGTTTTACCATTTATAAATGCTACGCAGCTGCGGTAACCTGATGGAGGATGCAGGGAATGGATAAATCTTTTTCCTTTGTTTTTGGTAAAAATAAAATTGCCCGCTATGCTGTCTTTGTTCATAAAATCCCCGCCGGCGACCATTATCTTTTTGTTGTGATAAGCTATAGAGTTTGCACCCGTTGTTTCTTTGCCTTTTTGAATGGGTAAGGCAATTTTTTTATAGCCGTCAATAACCAGGTTGCTATTTAATCCTCCGGTTACCAGCAGGTATTTATTTTTTGCAGTCATTTTTATATTGGTTCCACTGCTTGCAAAACAGGCTTCGCCGCTATCTGCCGAAGGCCGTTTATTTTCTGCCATTTCAATCCAGCTTGCACCGCCGTTATTTGTGGTTGCTAAAAATATTTTACCGTTAATAGGATCGCCAACCACAATACCATGTTGATGATCTATAAAATCCATGGCATCTAAAAACATTCCTTTGGTATCATTTTTATAAACAATATCCCATTGTTTGCCGCCGTTTACGGTGCGTAAAATATAAGCAGGTTCTGCAATGGCCATAATAATGGCCGTATTACTGTCCGAGGCTTCTATATCTCTAAAATCGGTTTTTTCAAAACCCGGCACCTGCTTCCATTGCCAGGTTTTACCGCTGTTTGTACTTTTACCAACGGTGCCATTGCTGCCGCTCACCCAAATAGTGCTGTCGTTGGGCACACTTAATCCCCTAAAGCTTGCCTTAGTGCCCGAAGTAAGCAAGTTGATTTTTTGTGCGTGGGAAACCTGGAAAAAAGAAAACAAAAACGCCGCAAAAACAAATTTTTTAAACATGCCGTTGTATTTACAGGATACTAAAATTACCACTTATTTATGACATGAATTATGCATTAAGCTGTTGCAGGGCTTTCAAAATTTTTAATGAGTTTGGTCTTTTACATTAATACCGACAGTGTGAAAGATGGCTTTAGGAGCAATATGGCTAATGATGGAATGCCGTGGCCAAAATACAGAGCATATTTTAAAGAAGATGATTATACATCTGTTGCAGGTCAATTAGGAAATGCTTCTTTTAAATTAGTGGACAGGCCTGGCAGGGATGGAATTGTATTTGAAAGTGGTATGGCAATGAGTAAAAAAAGTACGCCTCAAACAATTCACGACTATAACGTGAGTATAGAAGCAGCGGATGTCCTTGCCGATAAATATCATGAAATGTTTTTAGTGATGCCGGAAATGGATATAGAAGATTTTAGGCATAAATATTAATTTGGTTCACTACCGTAAGAGAAAAAAACACCTGATTTGCGTGGAAAAGAATTTTGGGATGTTGCAAATATTGACAGGCGGATTGGTAAAAACACTTGAAAACATTTGTTTAAAAAATAAGGTGCTCAAATTGATAATTTAGCCATTATAGTTACCAATATTTCGGAAGCAGATTTTTTTAAAATATTGCATAGAATAAGGCGAAAGCAAGTTTAAGGAAAACTTGAAATTATTTATAATGCTAAATCGTATTAATAGAAAAGCCCCTTTCGGGGCTTGACGACAGATGCAAGGTAGCCCAAGCAACTGCCTGTCAACACAAATATACAGCATTTTTTAAATGGCAAATCAAATTATGCACAAAAAGCCATAAGGGTTTATATAGTAGATGTTGAAGGTAAAGCAATTAAAATAAGATAGCCACGTAAAACGTGGCTATTGTGCAATGGGTACTGGGCCCATTGGCTTTGAAACACAAAAATACAGCAAGGTTGTGAATTGCTTTCAAAATTTTTAATTACTTTGGTCTTTGACATTTTTTTGTCTTGTATTTAATTTGTACTTTTCTTTTAGGCACTTCGCTTTATCAATTTTCCATTACTTTCATTTTATTGGATTTGTTTATTTTTGAAGAATAATGATGATTGTAATATTTTAAATCTGATTCTTGTATGAGCCAGCAACCCACTCTTCTCGATAAATCATTTTCTTCTATTGATCAATTAGCCCTTTTACTCCAAAAAGAGTCCAAAGTATCTATCAGCCCATCGGCAGAAGCAGCCATTACCCACTGTCGTAATTACCTCGATAATAAATTGAAGGAAAACAACAGGCCGTTTTATGGCATTAATACCGGCTTTGGTTTTTTGCAAAATGTTGTAATTGAAAATCACCAGTTGGAAGAATTGCAAAGAAACCTCATTTGCTCCCATGCCTGCGGTATGGGCGAGGAAGTACCCGAAGATATTGTGAAACTCATGCTGGCCTTAAAAATAAAATCACTGGCTTATGGCCATTCGGGTGTGCAGTTACAAACGGTAATGCGTTTTGTGGAGATGTTTAACCTTAATGTGCTGCCGGTAATTTTTACCCAGGGCTCCTTAGGCGCATCCGGCGATCTTGCGCCTTTAAGCCATTTGGCATTACCGCTCATTGCTGAAGGCGAAGTGTATTATAATCATAAAAAAACCGGATCGGCAAAACTGCTGGATCAATTGGGGTGGCAGCCCATTCGTTTGCAAAGCAAAGAAGGTCTTGCTTTAATAAACGGTACCCAATTTATGGGCGCTTATGGTTTGTACAGCTTAATTCATGCCCAAAAACTGCTTGCCTGGGCCAATGCCATTGCAGCGCTTAGTTTTGATGCATTTGATTGCAGCACCGAACCGTTTAATGAACGTATCCATCAAATACGCTCACACGCCGGGCAGTTAACCGTAGCAACGGCAATGAGAAATATTTTGAAAGGCAGCGAAATTTGCGCTGCAAAAAAAGAACAGGTGCAGGATCCGTATAGCTTCCGCTGCATCCCACAGGTACACGGTGCCTGTGCCGATGTAATTGCTCATGTGTCGGATGTTTTCCTAAAAGAAATAAATTCCGTTACCGACAATCCCAATATTTTTCCCGATGAAGATCTTATTGTAAGCGGTGGAAATTTTCATGGCCAGCCTTTGGCCATGGCGCTCGATTATTTGGCCATTGCCCTGGCCGAGTTAGGCAGCATCAGCGAAAGAAGAACCTATCAACTCATAAGCGGCCAACGTGGACTGCCGCCGTTTTTGGTAAAAAATCCCGGTCTTAACAGCGGCTTAATGATTCCTCAATATACAGCCGCCGGCATAGTGAGTGAAAACAAACAACTCTGCAGCCCGGCCAGTGTGGATACCATACCTTCCAGCAACAACCAGGAAGATCATGTAAGCATGGGTGCAAATGCAGCCACAAAATGCAAAAGAGTTTTGGATAACCTGTATAAAATTTTAGCCATTGAATTATTTACGGCCGCACAGGCCATGGCATTCCGCAAACCCTTAAAAACTGCTCCTCAATTAGAAAACTTATTATCGGGCTACCGAAAAGAAGTAAGCTTTAATGAAAAAGACCGGATATTGCATTTTGATTTAATAAAGACAGTTGCATTTTTACAACAGCAAATGTAAGTGTAGCAAAAGTTGTAAATTTATTGCCTGTTGTTTACACTTATGAAGCAAATATTTTTATTTTTTGCATGCCTGTTCCTTTTTTCATACTGCAAGAAAAATGATAGTTCCGGCAATCCACCCGGGCCGCCTGTTGTTGTGCCGCCGGGTTTCTCGGTTTCTGCTGCAAAGATTGATGGCGCAACAGTTTTAAATTTAAAATACGATTGTAATTTTTCCCCGGTTATTCAATTTTCTTTTTCAACAAGCATTAATGCGGCTACGCTTAATGCGGCCCTAAGCTTTAGAACAGCGCAGGGGATGCAGGTTCCTTTCAGCGCATCTTTGTCCAATGCCGATAGCACCGTGTTTATTGTACCCAATGCGGCATTACCGGATTTATCCAAATTTTCAGTAACGGTGAATACGTCTTTAAAGTCAAAAGCCGGTGGCCAACTGCTCTCTGCATTAACCATAAATTTCATCACCAAAATAGATTCTACCGATAAGTTTCCGGTAATTACAGATGATGCATTGCTCACAAAAGTGCAGCAGCAAACCTTTAAATATTTTTGGGATTTTGCACACCCGGTGAGCGGGCTGGCAAGAGAAAGAAATACTTCCGGCGATGTGGTTACCAGCGGCGGATCGGGTTTTGGTATTATGGCTATTCCTGTTGGCATAAACAGGAATTTTATTAGCCGTAGCGAAGGATTGCAGCGTATGCAAACCATCGTATCTTTTCTTAAAAATACGGCCCAAACTTTTCATGGCGCTTACCCGCATTGGCTAAATGGTAATAGCGGCGCTGTGGTTCCGTTTAGCGCAAATGATAATGGCGCCGACCTGGTGGAAACATCTTATCTCATCATGGGTTTATTATGTGCAAGGCAATATTTTGATGCAGCAGGCACCGATGAAACCACGCTGAGGGATGATATCAATTTTATTGTAAACCGGGTGGAATGGGATTGGTTTCGCCGTGGCGGACAAAATGTTTTATACTGGCATTGGAGCCCAACAGCCGATTGGGCTATGAACCTGCCTATAAAAGGATGGAACGAATGTTTAGTTACCTATATTCTTGCCGCTTCATCTCTTACTCATGGCATTACTCCAGTAGTTTATGAGCAGGGATGGAAGGGTGGAAGTGGATATTTTAATGGCAACAGCTATTATGGTTATCCCTTGCCCCTGGGTCCTAATTTAGGCGGCCCGATGTTTTTTTCTCATTACAGTTTTTTAGGCATCAACCCTGTTGGCCTGCAGGAAGCCGGTGTGAGTTTTGAAACGCAAACCAAAAACCATGCATTGATCAACTTTAACTATTGCAAAGCCAACCCGCTTTCAAATTACGGCTATAGTGCC
>JAFDZZ010000018.1:8917-9157 GCA_018266715.1 Bacteroidota bacterium | reverse complement strand
CTTTCAAATTACGGCTATAGTGCCTTGTGCTGGGGCTTAACGGCAAGCGATATCCCCAATGGATATACCGCAAGTTCACCCACTAACGATGTAGGGGTAATTGCGCCCACGGCTGCAATTGCTTCCCTGCCTTATACCCCGGCAGAATCTTTGCAGGCATTAAAATTTTATTACTATAAACTGGGCGATAAACTTTGGGGGCAATATGGTTTTGTAGATGCTTTTTCTTTAAAAGATTTG
>JAFDZZ010000018.1:8261-8892 GCA_018266715.1 Bacteroidota bacterium | reverse complement strand
ATACCTTGCCATTGACCAGGGCCCCATTATTGTGATGATTGAAAATTACCGGAGCGGTTTGTTGTGGAATTTATTTACCGGTTGCCCCGAAGTAAAAGCAGGGATGTTATCACTGGGTTTTACGGCCCCGTATTTGTAAAAGCGGAAGTTCCTGAACAGCTGTCAAAAATATTAGGATGAAAAAAAGCAATACAATTTTTTATTTACTGGCCCTGGCTTTGATGCTGTCCTGTAATAATAAAACGGTAAAAACGGTAACGAATACAGAACCCATTTCCGATAGCGAAGTTTTTAACCGGGTGCAACGGCAAACTTTTGAATATTTTTATTCTGGCGCCGAGCCGGTAAGCGGTATGGCAAGGGAGCGGATTCATTTAAATCATATTTATCCGCAAAAAGATTCAACAGTGGTTACCAGTGGTGGATCCGGGTTTGGAATAATGGCATTAATAGTGGGAATAGAAAGGGGTTTTATAACCCGTGAGCAGGGGGTTGCACAGCTTCAAAAAATTGTTCAGTTTCTTGAAACCGCCGATCGTTTTCATGGCGTATGGCCGCATTGGTGGTATGGAGAAACCGGCAAAACAAAACCGTTTAGCAAATACGATGATGGAGGAGATTTGGTGGAAAC
>JAFDZZ010000018.1:0-8191 GCA_018266715.1 Bacteroidota bacterium | reverse complement strand
AAACCGGATTGATAAATTATGGAAAGAAGTGGAGTTTGACTGGTACCGTAATGGAGAAAATGTTTTGTTTTGGCACTGGAGCCCTAATTACGGATGGAAGATGGATTTTAGGGTGCGGGGCTATAATGAATGCCTGGTGATGTACATCCTTGCAGCGGCTTCGCCCACGCATTCCGTAGATGCCAAAGTTTATCACGAAGGCTGGGCCGAAAATGGAAAAATTAATAAAGTAAATAAACCCGAAAGTATTGCGGCAAAATTTCCGCTGCACCTGCAAATGAAACACCAGGGCGATGCCTGGAATGGTGGCCCAATGTTTTGGGCGCATTATTCTTACCTCGGCTTAGACCCCAGGGGTTTAAAAGATCAATACGCCGATTACTGGAAAGAAAATACTACGCAGGCATTAATCAATTATCAATGGTGTGCCGATAACCCTTTGCATTATAAAGGCTACTCCGACAGCAGTTGGGGGCTTACTTCCAGCTATTCCGTAAAAGGCTACTCACATCATGCACCCACTACAGAGAGAGATTTGGGTGTGCTCACTCCATCGGCAGCGCTCGGTTCATTTCCCTATACGCCCAGCCAATCCAATGCCGCTTTAATTTACTGGTATCAACATTATAAAAATAAGTTGCTGGGTAAATATGGTTTTTACGATGCGTTTAGCGTAGCCGATAATTGGTTTCCCCAACAATACCTGGCCATTGACCAGGGGCCGATTGTGGTAATGATGGAAAACTATCGCAGTAATTTACTTTGGAACCTTTTTATGAGTTGCCCCGAAGTTAAAAATGGGTTAAGAAAACTGGGTTTTGAAAGCCCTTGGTTAACTAAATAAAAATCCGGGGAGCCAAATTTTATAAATATGAAATATTTTTTGCTCATTGTTTTTTGCCTTGCAGTTGCAGGCGCAACCGCACAACCTAAAACCTATTGCAACCCTTTAAATATTGATTATGGTTATACGCCCATTCCCAATTTTGCGCAATGGGGAAACCATCGGGCCACGGCCGACCCTGTGATTGTAAATTACAAAGGCGATTATTATTTATTCAGCACCAATCAATGGGGCTATTGGTGGAGCAGCGATATGCTCAACTGGCATTTTGTGAGTAAAAAATTTTTGCGTTCCTGGAACACGGGCACTTACGATGAACTTTGTGCGCCGGCTGTAGGTATCATTGGCGATACCATGATAGTGATGGGCTCTACTTATAAATCTAATTTTTCAATATGGATGAGTACTAATCCAAAAGCCAATGAATGGAAACCCCTGGTAGATAGCTTTGAAATTGGCGGCTGGGACCCGGCATTTTTTACCGATGATGATGGCAGGCTTTATATGTATAACGGGAGCAGTAACCGCTACCCATTACTGGGTATTGAACTCAATAGAAAAACATTGCAACCCATCGGCACAAGGTCGCCCATGTATTTACTCCAGGATTGGCGCTATGGATGGCAACGCTTTGGCGAGCACATGGACAATACCTTTTTAGATCCTTTTATTGAAGGCGCATGGATGACGAAGCACAACGGAAAATATTATTTTCAATACGGCGCCCCGGGTACGGAGTTTAGCGGGTATGCCGATGGCGTGGTGGTTTCCAGCGGGCCTATATTAGATGGCAGTGAAATAGCGCCACAATCCGATCCGCTGAGCATTAAGCTGGGAGGCTTTGCAAGGGGTGCAGGGCATGGCGCAACCTTTACCGATAATTTTGGGCAATACTGGCATGTAAGCACCAATACCATTTCGGTGAAAAATACGTTTGAGCGCCGCATCAGTATTTGGCCTGCAGGGTTTGATAAAGATGATGTAATGTGGTGCAATACGGCTTTTGGCGATTATCCGCATTACATACCCTCACAGCAATTACAATATCATTCATTCGAACAAAATGGTCGTTCACCCTATTTTACCGGGTGGATGTTGCTGAATTATAATAAACCGGTTGCAGTGTCCTCTACATTGGGTGGTTATCATCCCAATAATGCCGTGGATGAATTAATGAAAACTTATTGGAGCGCCGCATCGGGTAATGCCGGTGAATGGATACAATCCGATTTGGGAAATACCAGTACCGTAAATGCCATTCAAATAAATTATGCCGACCAGGATGTGGCTGCTGATCGCCTTGGAAAATATCCCGGCCAATTTCATCAATACCGCATTTATGCTTCTGTTGACGGTAAAAAATGGACTTGCATTGTTGATAAAAGTAAAAACAAAACCGATGTGCCGCATGATTATATTGAACTGGAAAAACCCGTGCAGACCCGGTTTATAAAATTGGAAAACCTGCATATGCCCACCGGAAAATTTGCCATTAGCGGGTTAAGGGTTTTTGGGAATGGCAATGGAAGCAAGCCTTCAAAAGTGGAGGGCTTTGTGGTATTGAGAACTGAAAAAGATAAACGCAGTGCATTTATCAAATGGAAACCCTCCAATGATGCTTTTGCGTATAATATTTATTATGGCACGCACCCCAATAAACTCTATACTTGCATTATGGTACATAATAATAATGAATATTGGATGAAAGCCATGGATGCGCTAAAAACCTATTATTATACCATTGAAGCCGTAAATGAAAACGGTACAAGTGAGCGGATACCGGTGCAAAAAGCGGAATAAAGTATTTAGGAAGATTGATTTTTAAAAATTTGCGATTAATAAACAAGCATGAAAAAATTTTTAACGGGTATCGTTTTTTTGATTGTTACACAGCAGTTAGTTGCCCAGTCATTTTCGAAGGATATTCAAAATTTTCGGAGGCAGGATAGCATCGCCATGCCCGCAAAAGACCCAATCCTATTCATTGGAAGTTCATCTTTTACCCTTTGGAAATCGGTGAAAGAAGATTTTCCGGGTTATCCTATTTTGAACAGGGCCTTTGGGGGCTCTACACTCAGTGATCTTATTTATTATGTAAAAGATATTGTGTATCCTTACCAGCCCAGGCAAATTGTAATTTATTGCGGCGAAAATGATTTTGCTGCAAATGACAGCCTTTATCCATCACAGGTGGCTAAAAGATTTGAACTTTTATTTGTCATCATTCGTAAAAAATTTCCCAAGGTTCCGGTGGTATATGTTAGCATGAAACCCAGCCCGGCAAGGGTAAAACTGATGGCAAAATTTAATGTGGCTAATGTAATGATCAGGAGTTTTTTAAAAGATAAAAAAAACACGGCCTTTGTAGATGTATATCATGCCATGCTTAATGCCGACGGATCGGTAAATGAATCCATTTTCCTGGCCGATAAACTCCACATGAATAAAAAAGGATATGCCATTTGGCAACCACTTATTCAAAATAAGTTAAAAAAATAAATGTTACGGTCTTTATATGTAGATTTACTTAACAGACTGGTTTGTTCATTCTCATTACATCATCAATTATGAAGAAAATATTTTTCTCCCTTTTTAGCGCATTGATTTTATGCAATGCGGTATTACATGCACAGGGCGTTAAACCCTCGCCCCAAATGAAGGCATATATTGACGGGTTGATGAAAAAAATGACCCTGGAAGAAAAAATTGGCCAGCTTAACCTCCCTTCAGCCGGTGATATTACAACCGGCCAGGCCAAGAGTTCCGACATTGCCAAAAAAATAAGGGAAGGAAAAGTGGGCGGTTTATTTAATGTAAAAACCGTAGCAAAAATTAAAGAAATACAGCGGGTGGCTGTGGAAGAAAGCCGTTTAAAAATTCCTTTATTATTTGGTATGGATGTAATACACGGGTATGAAACGGTGTTTCCTATTCCCCTGGGTTTATCCTGTACCTGGAATTTGGAAGCCATTGAACAAAGTGCAAGAATTGCAGCTATTGAAGCCAGCGCCGATGGCATTAACTGGACCTTTAGCCCAATGGTGGATATAGCCCGTGACCCACGCTGGGGCCGCATTGCAGAAGGCTCGGGCGAAGATCCTTACCTGGGTGCTCAAATAGCCAAAGCCATGGTGATGGGTTACCAGGGAAATTTAACGGATAATACCCAAATATTGGCTTGTGTAAAACATTTTGCATTATACGGCGCCGCCGAAGCAGGCCGAGATTATAACACCACCGACATGAGCAGGGTGCGGATGTTTAATGAATATTTTCCTCCTTACAAGGCAGCGGTAGATGCCGGTGTGGGCTCGGTAATGGCATCTTTTAATGAAGTGGATGGCATACCGGCAACCGCTAATAAATTTTTAATGACGGAAGTGTTGAGAAACCTTTGGGGCTTTAAAGGTTTTGTGGTAACCGATTACACCGGTATCAATGAAATGATTGATCATGGTATGGGGAACCTGCAGGAAGTTTCGGCCCTGGCTTTACAGGCCGGGATAGATATGGATATGGTGGGAGAGGGTTTTCTCACTACATTGGCTTCATCTCTAAAGGAAGGTAAAGTTACTATTCAGCAAATTGATCATGCCTGCCGGTTAATTTTAGAAGCAAAATATATTTTGGGCCTTTTTGATAACCCCTATAAATATTGTAATGAAAGCAGGGCAAAAACAGATATCTACACCGCTGCACACCGAAAAATTGCCCGTAGCATTGCTGCCGAAAGTTTTGTGTTATTAAAAAACCAGGATGATCTTTTGCCTTTGAAAAAAGGCGGAACTATCGCCGTTATCGGGCCGCTGGCCGACAATAAACGAAACATGCCCGGCACCTGGAGCGTAGCAGCAAATTTTGATAATGCTATTTCTGTTTTAACCGGTATAAAAGAAGTGGCGGGTACCGAAGCCAATGTACTTTATGCCAAAGGTTCTTTTTTGGATGACGACAGCCTGTTTGAACAACGGGCCGGAATGTTTGGTAAAGATTTTTCACGGGATGGTAAAACCAAGCAGCAACTGATGGATGAAGCCCTTGCCGTAGCAGCCCGGGCCGATGTAATTATTGCTGCCGTTGGTGAAAGTTCGGAAATGAGCGGGGAAAGCAGCAGCCGCACCAATATTGATATTCCCCGGGCCCAAAAAGATTTATTGGAAGCCTTATTAAAAACGGGCAAGCCGGTTATTATGGTAATGTTTACCGGCCGGCCCTTAACCATAAAATGGGAAAGTGAAAATATACCGGCTATATTAAATGTATGGTTCGGAGGAAGCGAAGCCGGTTATGCCATAGCCGATGTATTGTTTGGTGATGTGGTTCCTTCCGGGAAACTTACCAGCACTTTTCCCCAAAACATTGGGCAGGTACCCATTTATTATGCACATAAAAATACCGGGCGGCCCTTGCCCGAAGGCAAATGGTTTGAAAAATTCCGCAGTAATTATTTAGATGTAAGCAACGACCCATTGTATCCTTTTGGTTACGGGTTAAGTTATACTACATTTTCATATTCGGATGTAAAGCTCAGTAGTAATAAAATGTCAAAAAGCGGAAAAATTATGGCTTCGGTAACGGTAACCAATACCGGTATGCTGGAAGGTAAAGAAGTGGTGCAACTTTATATAAGAGATCTGGTGGGCAGTATTACAAGGCCGGTAAAAGAATTAAAAGGGTTCCAAAAAATAAATTTAAAACCCGGGGAAAGCAAAGAAGTGAGTTTTACCATTACCGACGAAATGCTTAAGTTTTATAACAGCGATTTAAAATTTGTATCCGAGCCGGGGGCATTTAAAGTGTTTATTGGTGGCAATAGCAGGGATGTGAAGGAAGCCTCGTTTCAACTCTATTAATTTGCCTATCCTGGAATGAAGAAGTTTCTTTTCTTTTGTTTTTTATATAGTAATGCCTTGTTGATAAAGGCGCAGGACCCTGACTTATTTCAAAAAAAGGTTTTTAAGGACGGTAGCGATAGTATGCCTTACCGAATTTTATTACCCTTGCAGTACGATGTTGCAAAAAATTATCCATTAATATTTTTTTTACATGGCTCCGGTGAGCGGGGGAATAATAATATTGCCCAACTGACTCATGGAGCAAATTTATTTTTAACCGACAGCCTTCGTGAGCGGTATCCTGCAATTGTAGTTTTTCCCCAATGCCCTGCTAATAGCTCCTGGTCCAGTATGGGGTATCGTATTGATTCGTTGGGCCACAGTTCTATTATTTATTCAGGCGGTAAGAAACCCACTTTAGCTATGAAGCTGGCACAATTGCTCTTATCTGAAATCATCCGCCGGTATCCCGTAAATCTTAAAAAAATTTATGTGGGCGGTTTATCTATGGGTGGGATGGGAACTTTTGAAATGGTTCAGCGAAACCCGGGATTATTTGCAGCCGCTTTTCCTATTTGTGGTGGTGGAGATCTGCAGGCCGCATCAAAAATGATTGAGGTAAATTGGTGGGTGTTCCATGGTGCCGATGATGATGTGGTACCGGCTGAATTATCTGTGAAAATGGTGCAGGCATTAAAAAAAGCGGGTGCTAATGTAAAGTTTAGTTTATACCCGGGCGTAAAACATAATAGCTGGGATAATGCATTTGCCGAACCGGGGCTTTTACCCTGGTTGTTTTCCAATCAAAAGAAATAGTTGTGATAGGCTATTACAACAAATGATGCGTTCATTTATTTTCCTTATGTCCATCTTGGTTTTTTTGATAAAGAACTAAATTTTGAAGCAGGGGTGGGTAAATTTAAAATTTTTGACGGGGGGAATAACAGGCTTATTATGGAAAACAAGAATGAGTTAACGGAATATCTTACCGGAAGTTTTAGACGGGATGGGTTTAAAGCATAAAAAGTTACCCTTTACCGGGTAACTTTTTATTTTCAATAAATTTATACGCTTAAGCAGCTTTCATTGCAATTTTAAATGCAAGGCTGATGTACCTGAAACTATCGGTATCGCCGTTTGCTTCAAATTTCCATTCCCTGCCTTCACTCAAAGGAGGATTTTTTGCGCTACCAACGGCTTCTGCAACCCCAATAAAAGAATTGTGAGAGGACAGTTTAAAGCCGTAAAATTTTCCTTTGCCTAATTGTAAATTGGGAAGCTGAAAACGGATCCACTTGCCGCAATCCGATTGGCTTATGGACACATTGGCGCTGCCTAATTGCTCGCCCCACTTACGGGTGTCGGCATCATAATCATGGATGGTAAGCATTACTTCCGTGGGCTGTTTCACAAATGTGGGCAGCACTTCAATGCCTTCCAGGCTTCCGCCATTATTGGCTAAAAAAGTTTGTCCTTTGGAGATTTCTTTCTTGTTTCCGGGGTAGCAGCCAATCCAACTGGTGGTGTTATTCTCGGTTTGCTCTTTTGCATGGGGGGCATGCATAGCTTGAACTTTACCTGTATTCATTTTAGGTATATTTTAGGTTTAACAATAAAAAATTAACAGGTAGAATTCACATCAGTTCCCTAAAGTTAACTTTAAAAAACAGCTTTTATTGTGAAAACAATGTTATTGTTTATTATGAAGTTTCAGAATAATTATTTATATTCTCCAAAAACCTCTCTTAAGGCATCGGCAACTTCTCCAAGGGTGCAATGGTTTTCAACAGCATTTATGACTGCAGGCATAAGATTTTGATGGCCCTGTGCAATTTTTTTTATTTGGGTTAAGCAATCGGCAGCTTTAGACGGGTCCCTTTTCATCATCAGGGCTTCCAGTTTTTCGGTTTGGATTTTTTGTATGCTGCTGTCAATTTTAAAAAGGGGTACCTGGTGGGTTTCTTCCGATTGAAATTTGTTAACACCTACAATAATTTGCTCGCCGTTTTCTACCCGGGTTTGGTAAGCATAAGCGCTTGCTGCAATTTCATCCTGTATAAAACCCTGCTCTATGGCAGCTACACTTCCACCTAATACATCAATTTTTTGAATGAGTTGCCAGGCAGCCTGCTCCATTTCATGGGTTAAAGATTCAATAAAGTAGCTTCCGGCTAAGGGATCAACGGTATCGGGTGCGCCGCTTTCAAACGCTACAATTTGTTGGGTGCGTAGGGCAATAGTGGCGGCCTCTTCAGTGGGCAGGCTTAATGCTTCGTCGTAACCATTGGTGTGCAGCGACTGGGTGCCGCCCAAAACAGCCGATAAGGTTTGCAGCGTTACCCTGCTGATGTTATTTAAAGGCTGTTGTGCCGTTAAGGTGCTTCCCCCGGTTTGGGTATGAAAGCGCAGCATCATGGCTTTTTCATCTGTGGCGCCGAGTTCCTTCATGATGGCGGCCCACATTTTTCTCGCCGCCCGGAATTTAGCCACTTCTTCAAATAAATTATTGTGT
>JAFDZZ010000189.1 GCA_018266715.1 Bacteroidota bacterium | reverse complement strand
CGGAATTACTGCTGTTTATTATTTGGTATTTGCCGTTACGGGCAATGGCCTTACCAATGCATTACAGTCAGTTTTTTCCAGGTATGCCGGCGAGGATAAAAGTGATTTTTTCAAAACCATTTTTTCCCAGGGTTTACGGTTGTCTCTCTTGTTTGCCTTCTTTGGGATTTTATTTACCTGGTTTGTTGCACCCTTTATTATGCAGCAGGTAGCCGATGCAAAGGCCTACCCTATTGAAATGAGTTTTTTGCGCATACGAATTTTAGGTCTTCCTTTTTTATATGTTTTCCAGTTATGCAATGCCTTTATGGTGGCCTCACTCAATAGCCGCTACCTGTTAATTGGTTTTGCTTTACAGGCAATGATCAATATAGTGTTGGACTATGTGTTAATATTTGGAAAAGCCGGTTTCCCGGCTATGGGATTTAACGGTGCAGCCTGGGCTTCCGTAATATCCGAAATAGTGGCCATGGTTGCCGCTGTATTGGTTTTATATGTTACTAAATTAAAACAAACCTATAACCTGTTTCACAATTTAAAATTTGACGTGATTGTCCATAAGGAAGTGCTTAAAATATCGGTACCCCTGGTGGCGCAATATTTTATCAGCCTTACTACCTGGCTGGTTTTTTTTCTGTTAATTGAAAAGCATGGAGAAATGGCAAAAGCCATTAGCAATACCATGCGTAATATTTTTGGTATTACGGGCATGTTTGTTTGGGCTTTTGCAGCAACCTGTAATAACATGGTGAGTAACTTAATCGGGCAAAAAAAGTATCACCTGGTATTGCCCACCGCTGTGCGGATAATGCTGTGGAGTTTAGGGATATGTATCTGCATTTGTACATTGCTCAATATTTTTCCTTATACTTTTTTTAGTTTGTTTGGCCAGGGCGCCGAATTTGTACGGGAAGGCATACCGGTAATACGGGTAGTTACCCTGGATATGATTTTTATGAGCATTGCCGGCGTATGGTTAAATAGCGTAACGGGCACCGGAAAAACAAGGGTGAATCTTGCCATTGAAATTGCGGCAATTTTGATGTATATACTTTATACCTGGTATTTTATGAACATCAACTATGTATCACTTTCTGTTGCGTGGCTAAATGAAATGGTTTATTGGACGGTGGTATTTGTATTGGCTTTTTTATATATGAAAAAAGGAGCCTGGAAACCCCGGGTTTCATAAAATAACCTTTTCAGTTTGCTTATATTCTGCATTAAATTCACTTAACTTTAGTTATAAATCATTAAAAACATGAGTGCCATTTTAATTGCAGACAGCGGCAGTACAAAAGCAGAATGGTGTTGGGTAGAAGGAAATAAAAAGAAACGATTCATCACCCCAGGCCTAAGCCCCTACTTTGTTTCCGCACCGCAAATGCGCCAGGTATTTAAAGAAATGGTTTGCCCTAAAATAAAAAACCAGGTACCCGGTGAAATTTATTTTTATGGTACAGGCTGCAGTAACCCCGAAAATGTAAAAATGGTAAAGGGGGCTTTAAAAGATGTTTTTAGCAAATCATCCATTTATGTGGATCATGATCTTATTGGTGCGGCAAGGGCACTATGCGGCCATCAAAAAGGAATAGCCTGTATTTTGGGCACCGGCTCAAATTCCTGTTTTTTTAATGGTAAAAAAATTGTGAAGAACAGCCCCGGGCTGGGCTATGTTTTAGGCGATGAAGGCAGCGGAACCTACCTCGGGAAAAAAGTACTGCAATATTACCTGTATAATACTTTTGACCCCGATTTGCCGGATCGCTTTAACGCCGCTTACCCTTTAACGGCACCCGAAATATTAGATGCCGTATATAAAAAACCGCATCCCAATCGCTTCCTTGCCGAATTTTGCAAATTTCTGTCTGAAAACCGTGGCCATTACATGGTAGAGAATATTATTGAAGATGGATTTAACGACTTTTTCTTTAACCATATTTACAAATATCGTGAAAGCTGGACCCTTCCCATCAATTTTACCGGTAGCGTAGCCTATGTTTTTAAAGATGTACTAAAAGAGTTATGCCATACCTATGAGTTACAATTAGGGAAAGTGATAAAGGCTCCTATGGATGGTTTGATAAATTACCATTTGGGCAAACTATGACCGATTTTCAAAAAATTACCGAAGCCGAATCTTTGTACCGGCATTTAGAAAAAATGCAGGTGAGGGAAATTTTGGAGAGCATAAATACGGAAGACCGTAAAGTGCCGGAAATTACATGCGCTGCCATACCACAAATTGAAAAACTGGTTTCGGTTATAGCCGATAAAATGCTTGCCGGCGGGAGGCTTTTTTATATTGGCGCAGGTACCAGTGGCCGTTTGGGCATTGTGGATGCCAGTGAATGGGCGCCCACATTTGGTGTTGAAGAGGGTTTGGTAGTGGCCATCATTGCCGGAGGCGAAAAAGCCATTACAAAGGCCATTGAATTTTCTGAGGATGATACCGGCCAGGGTTGGCAGGATTTGCAAAAACATCAGGTGAATGACAAAGATGTAGTGATTGGTCTTACGGCAAGCGGAACCACCCCCTATGTAATTGCTGCATTACAAAACTGCCGGCTTAACCACATTACTACGGCATGCATCTGCTGCAACCCCAATGCGCCGGTAAGCAGGGTCTCGGATTATAGTATAGAATTGGTAACAGGCCCGGAATTTATAACCGGAAGTACCCGAATGAAAAGCGGAACAGCCCAAAAACTGGCGCTCAATATGATTTCTACCAGTGTAATGATTGTTTTAGGCCGTGTGGCAGATAATCAAATGGTGCATATGCAGCTTACCAACGAAAAATTGCTGAACCGTGGGGTAAGTATGTTGATGAAAGCCCTTAATTTATCCGGTTTTGAAAGTGCAAAAGAGCTTTTACTGAAACATGGAAGCGTTAGTAAGGCCATAGCGGCCTACCGCCCATAAAAAAATGTTGTTTTTTCATTAAAATAGTTTTAAATTGAACTCCTAACCTTTCGGCTCACCTAAGGTACTTTAGCCGCCGGGTTTACATTGAATTGACAACCTAAAAACTTAACAGATGAAAAGTAAAATTTTACTCACCTCAGTTTTACTGGGTTTTGGAATGGCTTCTTATGCCCAGAATGCCAGCCGTACTTTTGCTATTACAGGTAATAGCATCAATGATTTTGCCTGGATGAATATTCGCCAGGTGGATTTAAATAGTGGCATAGTTACCAAAACAGTCTTTGAGAAAAACAAAACACCCTTTACCCTCACCAATGTAGATACCAGGCAGGTTTCGGATAAATCTGCCATCCTTAACGGAAATATTTACGGCCCGTCGGTTTATCCTACGGCCACATTTGTTGCTGCGGCTGCTTTTGATAAAAGAAGCGACAGGCTTTACTATATCCCAATGCGTATGAACGAGCTTCGCTGGGTGGATGTAAATGAAAAAGGCGAAACGGTAAATTTTTACAGCATTAAAAGCCCGCTTTTATTTGCCGAAACAGGTGCAGATGAAAGCCGGAACGTTACCCGTATGGTAATAGCTGCAGATGGCGATGGTTATGCCCTTACCAACGATGGCAACCACCTTTATCATTTTACTACCGGCAAAAAACCGGTTATTACCGATTTAGGCGCATTGATTGATGACGAATCCAACAAAGGGATTTCCATACACAACAAATGCACCAGTTGGGGTGGCGATATGGTGGCCGATGCATTTGGTAAATTATACGTAATTACCGCCGCTCGGAATATTTTTGTAGTGGATATCAACAGCCGTATTGCTACGTTTAAAGGACAAATTAGCAACCTGCCGGCAAACTTTACAGCCAATGGCGCAGCGGTAAACGATCATGGAGATATTGTAATTATCAGTGCAAATGTATTTGCAGGCTATTACACCGTTGATTTAAAAACCCTTGCTGCTACACTGGTGCCCGGCTCTGACTTAATGTACAATTCATCTGATTTGGCCAATGGGAACCTGCTTTTCCAAAAAGAAGCCGATGCAGCTAAACAATTTGGATCAGCAACCGATATCCGCAATGAATCATTAAGTGGAACTAAAGTGGCTCCAAACCCGGTTACCGGGTCTTCATTTAAAATTTTATTTGATGGAGATTATTCAGGCGCTTATACCGTTATCATTTCGGATATAGCCGGAAGAAATATCCAGGCCACACAAATTACATTGGCTAAAGGCCAGCAGTATCAAAATATCAATATCCGCAACAAGCCTGTTGCCGGTACTTACCTGGTTAAAGTGGTGAATGAAGCGGGTAAAACTGTACTCACCGATAAACTCATCATACAATAAGCTTTATTTTTTTGGGTTAATAAGTTAAGAGGCTGCGTAAGAGCAGCCTCTTTCTTTTTTATTAAATTCAATGCCTTTTAAATGATCAGCAAATACCAGCTCAAAACCATTAAAGGAGTTGACCGTAATCAGGCTGGTTAAACCTTCATTTGTGTAACTTTGATAAACTTAAGTAAGTACTTTGCAGAATTTAGAGCCATATTATAACTGGCGCCACCTGTACGCTGCCGAAGAAGACAAGCGCTCCCCCTTTTACGGAAGACAATACAGCGAATTTGAATATTCCCAAACCCTGTATAATTATTATATTCACCCTCAGTGGGATGATTTTGGCAGCCGTACCCTATATATGAAATTGCTTTATGTGGATTATGACTTGCATTTTGCCATACTGGAATTAATGGGTGAGTGGAACGATGCCATTGAGAATGATATTATGACATTAAGACGGGAAGTAACCGATAATCTTTTTTCGCA
>JAFDZZ010000188.1:3716-7238 GCA_018266715.1 Bacteroidota bacterium | reverse complement strand
ATGACTGGATTCGAACCAGCGGCCCCTACGTCCCGAACGTAGTGCGCTACCGGGCTGCGCTACATCCCGAAAAAAGCAAGTTAGGTAATTTATTGTAGCTATTCGTCAAACAACTCACCCTGGCTGCTCTTATTTTCTTTTACCTCCCACTCCATTTCTACCGATTTATTAAAATCTTCCAGCTTTACGCCTACGGCTTTCCAGCCCGTTACTTCCACATTTTTACCCACTTTGTATTTAATGGTGCTCACCTGCTGGCCACGGCCTTTTTTTACTTTTAACACCGGGTCGGCATCGGTGGTTACCGTCTCCAGCCGGTTCCCCTTGCCTTCTTTAATAAAAAAGAATTTATTGTTTAACGTAGTGGTTTCTATTTTAAACCGTTTGATATTAAATTGAAATTTTTCGTTGTCTAAATAAACAGCGGTAACCACTTTTTCCGGGTTATATTTTTCAATGAGCACTATTTTTTCAGGGTCAAAGCGCTGTGTAAGTTCCTGCCCCACTATTTCGTAATTTCCATCGGTATCTATTACCAGTATCCGGTCTTCGGCTTCAAATTTGCCCAGGTATTCGCCTTTTTCTTCAATATTTAACCTGCCGAATTTAGTATCGAACCAAAATTTTTTAGCATCTAACGTAGAGCGCCCTGCATCTTTAAATTTTACCGATTTAATGGGATACTTGGTTACCTGGTTGCCCATACTTCCCCTTCCTTTAATTTCCAGTTCTTCAAAATAATATTCAAACTCTTTATTTCTTGCGCTGCAATTGGGGCTCAGCACTACTTTTACCACTTCCGCTTCGCCATTGGGGTTTGCCGAAAAATAATGCACTTTACTTTTATCAGAGCCCCTGGTCAGGTCGTACTCTTTATCCCGGGTTACGCCGGTTACATTAAACCGTTTGGCGTAGCTTACGCCGGTTTTGCCATCGCTATAAATCATATTGTAAGTGGTACGTTCATCAGCTTTAAGAAATACGGCTACATGCAAAATATCTTTCCCAATAAAAACTTTATCGGCCACTTTTACCACTTTCATAATTCCGCCTTTGGTAAAAGCAATGATATCATCAAGCTCCGAAACTTCGGTAACCAGTTCATCCTTCTTTAAGCCGGTACCAATAAATCCATCTGCAAAATTTGCATACAATTTAATATTGGCTATCGCAACAGCTTTAGCCTGTATAACATCAAACTGTTTTATTTCGGTTTTGCGTTCCCTGCCTTTACCATATTTTTTTAACAGGTTTTCGTAATAAGTAACGGCAAAATCCACCAGGTTGTTCAAATCAAATTTTACCTGTTTTATTTCTGCATTCAGGGCTTTGATCTGGTCGTTAAGCTCATCAATATCCAATTTATAGATACGGCGTACGGGCTTTTCGGTAAGTTTTAAAATATCTTCCCGGGTTACGGGCCTTTTTAATTGTTTTTTAAACGGATCAAAAGCTTTATCTATGGCGGCAATCACTTTTTCCCAGGTTTCATGCTTTTTTTCCAGTTCTTTATAAATTTTTTCTTCAAAGAAAATTTTCTCCAAAGAAGTGTAGTGCAGTTTTTCCTGTAATTCGTTGAGCTTAATCTCCAGTTCTTTTTTCAACAGGCCTTTGGTATGATCGGTGGCAATTTTCAGTAATTCATGAACGCTGAGAAATTGCGGCTTTTGATCTACAATCACACAGGCATTGGGAGAAATACTCACTTCGCAATCCGTAAATGCATATAAGGCATCAATGGTAATATCCGGCGAAATACCCGGAGCCAGTTCCACCAGTATCTCCACATTTGCTGCGGTATGATCGGTTACTTTTTTAATTTTTATTTTTCCCTGGTCGTTGGCTTTTACAATACTATCCATTAATTGCGTGGTGGTAACGCCATAGGGCACACTGCGAATCACCAGTGTTTTTTTATCGGCCTCTTCAATGGTTGCCCTTACTCTTACTTTTCCGCCACGCAAACCTTCGTTATAATTGCCGGCATCTATACTGCCGCCGGTTTGAAAATCGGGCAGCAGTTCAAACTTTTTTCCTCTTAAATATTTGATGGAAGCTTCAATGAGTTCACAAAAATTATGCGGTAATATTTTGGTAGCCAAACCCACTGCTATTCCTTCGGCGCCCTGCGCCAGCAACAATGGAAATTTCATCGGCAGGGTAACGGGTTCGTTTTTACGGCCATCGTAACTCAGTTGCCACTCAGTGGTTTTTGCATTAAACGCCACTTCAAGTGCAAATTTGCTCAGCCTTGCTTCAATATAACGTGGAGCTGCAGCGTCATCGCCGGTTCTTACGTCGCCCCAGTTTCCCTGGGTTTCAATCAGCAAATCTTTTTGGCCCATATTCACCAGGGCATCGCCAATGCTGGCATCGCCATGCGGATGGTATTGCATACTTTGCCCAATGATGTTGGCCACTTTATTAAAACGGCCATCGTCCATTTCTTTCATGGCATGTAAGATGCGTCGTTGCACGGGCTTTAATCCATCTTCCATGGCCGGCACGGCCCTTTCCAATATTACATAACTGGCATAATCTAAAAACCAGGTTTTATACTGGCCGCTTACCCCGGTTGTATTGTCTTTTTGATTGTTCATTTTTAGTTGACGTATTCAATTCATTTACATAAAAGTAAAACCGAAATGCTTAATGGCATTCATAAAGTTCTAAAGGCTGCCCGCTTGGGTCATTAAAAAAACAAAAGCGTTGCCCCGTTAGTTCATCCACCCTTACTTCCTGTACCGCTACCCCGTTTTCTTTTAAATGATTTACTGCAGCATCGATATCCTTTACGGCAAATGCCAAATGCCGTAATCCTTTGGCTTCGGGGTAGCTTTGCCTTTCTTTGGAATCCGGAAATGAAAACAGTTCCAATTGACCAACCCCGTTAACGGAAAGGTCAAGTTTGTAGGATTGACGATTTTGCCTGTAGGTTTCCCTTATGATTTTAAAACCCAAAACCTCTGTATAAAAAAATTTACTTTTTTCATAATCGCCGACAATGATGGCAATATGGTGAATGCCTGAAATATTCATTTTGCTTTTCCTATTTTACCCAGGTGTGTAAACTTAAAACCCCGGTTATATTTTAACCCAAAACCCAATAAGCGGTCTAATGAAGAGTGCCCAAACAGTACGGCTGCAATGAGTAATAAATTATGGTATGGAAAAAAATAACAAATAAAAACCAGCGCAATGGCCACGCCTTTATGGTGAAATAAATTATAACTGAACGCCCCGGCTTTGGGGCCCATGAAATATCCCAGCATACTGATATCGGGCCCAATTAGCATTAAAAGATACCAGCACCATTCAGCATTTAAAAAAGGTAAAAAATAAATGCTGATGAGCAGCATGGCCAGTTCCTCAAGTTTTAAGCTCCACTTCATTAAGCTGTAACTACGGTTTGGGTTTTCACTTCAAAATCCTTCATGGTTTCCAGTTTGCCCTGCACATCAAAGCTACCGGATGCGATCAATGTTTTCAAACGCCAAAGCAGGTAAGCATCACCGGTAATAT
>JAFDZZ010000188.1:0-3586 GCA_018266715.1 Bacteroidota bacterium | reverse complement strand
TACGGTTTTCCCTGCAAATTTTGTTCCATTCATCCGTATCCACTTCAAACTCACTTAAGGTAATTTCCCTGGCCATTCTTTTGGCTTTTAAAAATTCTTTGGCAGGAATTTGATGTAACCAATTGGGGTAAAATATTTGGCCCTTATCGTTAAAAAACGGCAGGTTATTTAAGTACAAAATAAAAATCCTGTTTTGAAATTCTTTAAAGTAATGGAGCAGCCAATAATAGCCGCACACATCATGGCTGTTTTGTGCCGCCCAAATCCAAACCACTTCAGATTCATTTTGCTGCAACTTTGCCTGAATTTCATTTACCGTACTTGGGTCATCTACATCCCCGCTTTCTACTTTACCTGCATAATCCCCACCGTCCAAAACCTGGCGCCACCATTCCCTTCGTTCTGCAAGGCCCGGCGCTTCATAGATACCCTCCAGCGGACCCACTGCATAATCATCTTTTATTAATAGTACTTCGCCGGCCAAAGCATCATCCATAGCAATAGCCTCCTTCAACAACGGCACATCCGCTTCGTTAAAAACAATATGTATCATGTGTATTAAATTTTTATTTTTCTCCTGCCATGGTTAACACCTGGTTCCACTCCTCTGCCGTTACGGGCTGCACCGATAAACGGCTGATGCGTACCAGGGCCATACCGGAAAGTTTTTTATTGGTTTTCACCATGCTGAGTGAAACGGAGGTTTTCAATTTCCGTACCGGCTTTACATCAACGGCAACCCAGGCATCCGTTTCGGAAGTTGGATCGGAATAGGCTTCTTTAGCAACTTTTGCAATGCCTACAATGGCCACATCTTCATTACTATGATAAAAAAACAGTTCGTCGTTCTTCTTCATTGCCCTTAAATGCAGGCGTGCCGCATAATTGCGAACCCCGCTCCAAATGGTTTGTTTTTCTTTTACCAAATCATCCCAACTGTACACCGAAGGCTCCGATTTTATAAGCCAGTAATTCATACTCAAAAAAATTATTTAAACCAAAATCAATATTCATTTACTTACCATCCGCTGGCAAGCACATCGGCAATATGCATGGTTTGCAGCGGTACCTTATTTTTTTTAATCACCCCGTCAATATGCATCAGGCAACTGGAATCTGTTGAAATGATACACGCTGCGCCGGTAGCCAGTGCATTGCTGATTTTTTGCTGCGCCATAGCAATGGAAATGGGTTCAAATTTTACGGCAAACGTACCGCCAAAACCACAGCAGGTTTCATTGTCATTCATTTCGATTAACTGCAGGCCTTTTACATTACGCAATAATTTACGGGGCGCTTCTTTTATATTACATTCCCTTAATGCCGCACAACTATCATGGTAGGTGGCTTTCATTTGAAGTGTAGCGCCAAAATCTTCCTGCTTCACAATTTTAGTTAAGAATTCGGTGAACTCATAAACCTTTTGGCCAAGCCTGGTAGCTTCATTTAAATGGCTGGTGCCGGCAAAAACCTGGGGGAAATAATTTCTAACAAACCCCACGCAACTGGCGCTGGGTGCAACAATATAATCGGTGGCGCTAAAATCGTTTAAAAATTTTTGGGCCACTGCGCTGCATTCATTTACAAAACCTGCATTAAACGCAGGTTGCCCGCAGCAAGTTTGATTGGGATTATAGTGCACTTCACAACCGGCTTTTTCCAACACTTTTACCATACTAAAAGCCGTTTGCGGATAGAGTTGATCAATAAAACAGGGAATAAAAAGCTGAACTCTCATAGCTGCAAATTAGGTGAAAAAAAATTTAAAACCTTGTTGAGGCTACACAAGATGTAAACAGGCTGTTGAAAGAAAATAGCAACAATAATTTATGCTCCGGAACTCTTAATAAAGGTATGCTTTAATGCCATCATTTTAATTGCCGTTGCGGCGGCTTCTTCGCCTTTATGACCGTGTTTACCGCCGATACGTTCCTTTGCCTGCTTAAGATTATTTACGGTAAGTACCCCGAAAATTACCGGTACGGGCAGTAAAATATTTAATTGGCTGATCCCATAGGTAACAGATGAACACACATAATCAAAATGAGGCGTATCTCCTTTAATAACGCAACCTAATGCAATAAAGGCATCGGGCTTTTGGACACTATTATTCCAATAGCTGTTGATGGCAAAAGGGATTTCTACTGCGCCGGGCACTTCCACCAGGGCATACTTTACCTTTTTATTATCCAAAATTTTTTGGGTCCCGTTGAGCAATTCATGCACCACATGCCGGTTCCATGCCGTATATACTAATACAACAAAGGCACCGGACGGTATGCTGGTGCCTTTGGTATCAAAAATTTTTTTGGAAGATTGTGCCATTATTTTATCACACCCAATTTTGCCAGGTGTTTATCAATTTCACCGCTTACGGCGGCATTATTGGTTGGGTATTTTTCCTGTACCTGCGTGTATAAATCAATTGCGTCTTTAGTTTTACCTAATGATTCAGCATAGGCTGCGGCAATAAGCAAAGCATCAGCGGCAAAGGTTTCGTCTTTGGGATTTACCGATGCCCCTTTTTTGTAATAGCTTAACGCTTCATCACTATTCTTTTTTTCGGCATATGCATGGCCCAGCATTACATAAGCCCTGCTTTCCACTTGCGTGGCCCCATGCCCGTTAAATTCTTTTAAATATTTTATGGCTTTATCAAATTCTTTAATGTGCAAATAAGCAGCGCCGGTCATATAAGCCGCCAGGTTGGCCGCCTGAGTACCGCTGTAATTATTTTGTATTTTTAGCAAACCTGTTACCGGCTGGCCTTCTAAAACACCGCCATTTAATAAAATATTTACAGAATCTTTGTTGAACCCGGCATTGGCCATTTTATCAAATAATTTTTGAGCCGGAAAAATAGTTTCTGCTGCTTTGAGCTCTTTGGGTTCTTTTACAAAATTTTTATAAATATAATACCCGGCAATAGCCAAAATGATTGCCGAGCCAATATAGATAATCGGTTTACTGAATTTATCCCAAAAGCCCAATACTTTTACGAGCGCTTCATTTTCTTCGTGATGAGTAACAGTTGTTGCTGTTGCTGTTTTCTTTCCTGACATTATTAATGGTTTATTTAAAATACTGCCTTAATGCGGCAAATGATTAATCGGTTATAAATGGATAATCCTCCTGTGTCAATACATCCTTCAGGAGTTCATCGTCTGAAGGCCATGGGCTTTCTTCTGAAAATTTCACGCTTTCTTCCACTTCGGCTTTTACTTTTTCATTTATGGCTTCAATTTCTGCCTCGGTTACTTTATAGGTTTTAGTAAGTATGGAAAGCACGTGTTCAATAGGGTCTTTTTGCTTGTAAGAATCCAGCTCTTCTTTAGTGCGGTATTTTTGTGGGTCGCTCATGCTATGCCCTTTGTAGCGATAGGTTTTAATTTCTAATAATGTGGGCCCGCCTTTTTCTCTTGCCCTGTTTACCGCTCTTAACACGCCATCATGCACGGTTTCGGGGCTCATGCCATCCACGGCATCACCGGGCATATCGTAGGCATCGGCCAGCTTATAAATATCCAATACATTGCTGGTTCTTTCTACCGATGTACCCATGGCGTAATTATTATTTTCACAAATA
>JAFDZZ010000187.1 GCA_018266715.1 Bacteroidota bacterium | reverse complement strand
TTTACACAAACCAGTTATAAAGACCAGGTATTATTTAATCCTTATGCATCCGAAAACGAAAAAAAAATAATGAGTGACGGATGGTTTGTAAAGGAAATGCCCGACTGGAACCATCACAATCCCTTTGTAGAAAACTTTTTAATTCAAAATGCCCTATGGTGTGTGGAAGAATTTGGTATTGACGGGTGGCGCATTGATACCTATGCTTATAACGATTTAAATTTTATGAACCGCTGCAACAAAGCCTTGTATGACGACTATCCCAGGATTACCCTGTTTGGAGAAACCTGGGTACACGGCGTACCCAACCAGGCTTATTTTTGCGAAAACAATTTCAACATCCCCTTTAAAAGCAACCTGCAGGCCACCACAGATTTTCAACTGCTTTTTTATGGCATACAACCGGCGCTTATGGAAAAATTTGGGTGGACAGAAGGCGTAAACAAATTATACAATACCACGGCCTATGATTTTATGTATAAAGACCCGATGAGGCAGGTAATTTTTCTCGACAACCACGACCTGGCCAGGTTTTACTCGGTTATTAATGAAGACACGGCAAAATATAAAATGGCTTTTTTATGGCTAATGACCTACCGGGGTATTCCGCAAATGTATTACGGTGATGAAATTTTATTAACCGGGTTTACCTCACCTAACGACGGCCATGTAAGACAGGATTTTCCGGGTGGCTGGAAATCAGATTCAGTAAATAAATTTATTGCAAGCGGAAGAACCGACAAAGAGAACAGCATTTTTAACCAAATCCGGCAAATTGCAAAGTTTAGAAAAAATTCCCCGGCCTTGCAAACCGGTAAATTAATGCAATACCTTCCGGTAGATGGCCTATATGTTTATTTTCGTTATGATGATACAGGCACCATAATGTGCATTATGAATACTGCAGAAACTGAAAAATCCATTGATTTTAATAAATACCCGGAGCGTACCACCGGATTTACCCGGGGTAGGGATATCATTAGCGAAAAAGTTTATCCGGGCAAATTAACCATTCCGGCTATGAGCATGCAAGTGCTGGAATTAATGAAATAATCACAAACCTTACCTAAAACGCTGCAATTTAACCCTGAAAAAAATCTTCTTCCGGGAACGCTTTCATATAAAATAATGTGTTAAATTTACACATTAGGGAGAAAAGGCAATTTTTACAAGCAGCTTATTTATTTGCCTGGTATTTTTGAGGGTAAGTAAGTTTGCCATTTTTGCCAAATTAAATCAAACTACAAAGACTTTAAATTGACTTGCATATGAAGAAAGTTGCCATACTGTTTTTGGCTATTTGCCTGGGTATTTGCACATCGGCGCAACAACGCCTTTTAACCTGGGCTCCGGAATTTGCCGTGGACAATTCCACCATTACCATTACCACCGATTGTACTAAAGGTAACCAGGGCTTACTCAATTACGAAGGCGGAAATTCCAATAATGTTTATGTACATATTGGGGTAATAACCAGCGTTAACCCCACTGCCGGCGCCTGGCAGCATGTTCCCTTTACCTGGGGTTCTACAACGCCAGCAGCAAAAGCCACGCCCTTAGGCAACAATAAATATTCTTACACCATTACCAATATCCGGAGTTTTTTTGGTGTACCTGCTGCCGAAACTATTTTAAAGGTTGCAATAATTTTCCGCAATGCAACGGGAAGTTTAAAACAGGTAAACTCCGATGGCAGCGATATGTATGTGCCTGTATATGCTGCAAGTGAATTTGCGGTAAGGTTAAATTTACCTCCATTTGAACCCCGCTTTACCCCCTGGCTGGAGCCGATTACAGCAGGCGTTGGCCAGCAAATAAACATTACCGGCGTAAGTTCACAAAATTCAAACCTTTCATTAACCCTTAATGGAAATAATATTGGCGCTGCAAATGGCGTAAACACACTCAGCGCTTCTCCAACACTTAATAGCAATTGCGATCAAAAAGTAATCTTAACCGGAACCAATGGCCCAAATACAGCAAAAGATTCTTTTAGCTTTTATATTCCCCCCACAACCGTTATTGAAAACCTGCCTTCGGGTGTTCAGGATGGAATCAATTACCTGCCGGGAAACACTTCGGTTACGCTGGTTTTATTTGCACCCTTAAAAACATCTGCTGTAGTCATTGGAGATTTTTCCAACTGGCAGTCTTCCTGTGCCTATCAAATGAAAAAAACACCTGATGGTAACCGGTTTTTTATAACCTTAACCGGGCTTACACCCGGCACCGTTTATAAATACCAATACGTAGTGGATGGTACCATTACCATTGCCGATCCCTATGCTGAGCTTATCCTTGACCCCTGGAACGATCAATATATCTCCGCCAACACCTTTCCCAATATGCCGGCTTATCCAACCGGGTTAACCAGTGGCGTGGTAAGTACATTTCAAACCGCTGCGCCACAATATACCTGGTCCAATAACAGTTTTACCAGGCCCGACAAAAAAAGTATCGTAGTATATGAATTGTTGCTTAGGGATTTTTTAGCAAGCGGAAACTGGCAAACACTTACCGATACACTCAATTATTTGCAAAGGCTGGGCATTAATGCCATTGAAGTAATGCCTTTTAATGAATTTGACGGCAACAGCAGCTGGGGCTATAACCCCGATTTCTTCTTTGCCCCGGACAAAGCCTACGGCACCAAAAATAATTTAAAAAGGTTTATAGATTCTGCACACAGCAAAGGCATGGCCGTAATTATGGATGCTGTATTTAATCATGCTACCGGGCTTTGCCCGTATGTGCAACTTTGGTGGAACAGCGCCAATAACACACCGGCTGCCAATAACCCGTTTTTTAATGTTACTTCAACCCATCCCTTTAGTGTATTTAACGACTTTAATCATGAGTCGGAAGCCACAAAATATTTTGTATCCCGTTTTATACGGCATTGGCTTACCGAATACCGGCTTGATGGGTTCCGTTGGGATTTATCAAAAGGGTTTACGCAACATGTATCTACAGATGTGGGCGGTTGGAATGCTTATGACCCCAGCAGGGTGGCCATTTGGAACCGCTATTACGACAGTACACAATCGGTAAGCAATGGAGCTTACTGTATATTGGAACATTTGGGTAATGATGATGAAGAAGCGGCTTTATCCAATATTGGCATGTTGCTTTGGGGAAAAATGACCGACCAGTATAATCAAAATACGATGGGCTTTGCCAGCAACTCCGATATCAACAGGGCTTTTGCCCGAAACAGACCGGGATGGTCGCAATTGCATTTGGTTACTTATGCCGAAAGCCATGATGAAGAACGCATCATGTATAA
Source organism: Bacteroidota bacterium (assembly GCA_018266715.1). Taxonomy (GTDB): domain Bacteria; phylum Bacteroidota; class Bacteroidia; order Chitinophagales; family Chitinophagaceae; genus Ferruginibacter. Next base: position 1,855 of record JAFDZZ010000187.1, on the reverse strand, counting down.
AAATCTAACCTTTGGTAATTCTACCAATGCCGCACATAATGTAAAGAACCTTCAAATTGCTTTGTCAAGAACGGAAGCCATGATGCCGTTTTTGCTTTTAATACCCGGGCCAAAAATGATTTGGGAGTTTGGCGAACTGGGTTATGATAAATCTATCTTTATGTGTGAAGATGGCACCGTTCCTCAACCCTACGGAACCGATAATTGCAAATTATCTCCCAAACCCCCGCTGTGGAATTATTACAGCGATGCCGGCAGGAAGAAAATTTTTGATGTGGTATCCGGCTTAAATGCTTTGAGAAAAGCCAAGCCCAATACTTTTTTGAGCAATAGTATTAGCGGCAATCTTGGAGGTACATTGGTAAAACATCTTATTATCAGCCATCCGGATTTATCCGTGGTTGCCATGGCCAATTTTGATGTTACGGCAAGGGATATCAGCTTAACCTTTCCATCTTCGGGAACATGGACGAATTATTTTACCCAGGCTACTTTTAGCGCTACGGGCGCATCGCAAACCATCAACCTGCAACCGGGAGAATACAGGGTTTATACCAATCAACCCAGTTGTACTACCGCAGCGCCGTCGGTTTCATCGCCTGTAAATTATTGTCAAAATGCTGCGGCCACTCCGTTAACCGCAACCGGAACCGGTTTGCTTTGGTACACAACTGCAACAGGTGGCACAGGAAGCGCTACCGCCCCAACACCCTCTACAACTACAGTAGGCAGTACTTCTTATTATGTAAGCCAAACGGTTGGAGGATGCGAAGGGCCAAGGGCAGAAATTGTGGTTACCATTTCCGGTTTACCGGCTGCACCAACAGCAACTACAACCATTAATTATTGCCAAAATGCAACAGCCTCGCCACTAACGGCAACAGGTACCAATTTACTTTGGTACACAACGTCAACAGGAGGCACAGGTAGCACAACAGCGCCAACACCTTCCACAACCGCAATTGGAAGCACCACTTATTATGTATCGCAAACGGCTAACGGATGCGAAAGCCCAAGAACAGCAATAACCGTAAATATTAATGCCATACCTGCTGCACCATCGGTTTCATCGCCTGTAAATTATTGTCAGAATGCAACAGCATCTGCTTTAAATGCAACCGGCACTAATTTACTTTGGTACACAACTGCTACAGGTGGCACAGGTAGTGCAACAGCGCCAACGCCTTCTACATCTACGGTGGGTTCGGTAAGTTATTATGTAAGCCAAACTGTTGGTAGCTGTGAAGGGCCGAGGGCTGCAATAGTGGTAACCATTACCGCCGTACCAAATGCCCCGGCAGCAACTACTACCATTAATTATTGCCAGGGAGATGCGGCATCGCCACTAACAGCAACAGGATCAAATTTACTTTGGTATGCAACTGCAACAGGAGGAACAGGTAGTTCAACAGCGCCAACTCCATCTACATCAGTAATTGGCAGTACCACATATTATGTATCACAAACGGTAAATAATTGCGAAAGTCCAAGAACAGCAATTACCGTAAATATTACGTCAACACCAAGCTCTCCATCCGTTACATCACCTGTAAATTATTGTCAAAATGCAACGGCATCACCACTAACTGCAACCGGTACCAATTTACTTTGGTACACAACGGCTACAGGTGGAACTGGTAGTACAACTGCGCCAACGCCATCTACATCTACGGTGGGTTCAGTAAGTTATTATGTAAGCCAAACTCAAAGTTGCGGCGAAAGCCCAAGAGCGGAAATTACGGTTATAACCAATGCTATTCCTTCTGCACCTGCAGTATCTGTGAATGTTAGCTATTGCCAAAATGCAACAGCAACAGCTTTAACTGCAACCGGTACCAATTTACTTTGGTACACA
>JAFDZZ010000186.1 GCA_018266715.1 Bacteroidota bacterium | reverse complement strand
GCCCGAAGAAACTAAATTGTTTCTGAGTACAATTTCAAACTCGGGTTTGCGAAATGCAAAGGAAGCGCCGCAGTTTGATGAATAAGAATAACAAACCCCTAAAACTCCTGCTGCTAATGGGGGCTGGCCGGTGTTGGTATTATCAAACATCATTACATTTAATCCGTCACCTGTTACAGCCTGTACTGTTGTAGTACCGGCTTCAATAAAATTTAAACCGCTTACTTCTTTCCAGGTATTTAAGGCCCTTTGAAATGTAGCTTTTGTAGGCGATGCATCAAGGTCAACTCCGTTACCAGCAGTATTGGTAATGTAAACTATACTGTAACCTCCAAGGACATTATCGTTCATTAAATTGGTTTGCTTTGTAGCCCCGCCTGATGATGCGGAGAGTACACCGTAAATTACATTAAGCGCCGTAGGCGAAGTAACTGCAGTGCCGGTAGAATTGCGAACCTGGAAAAAGCCGGTACCTGCACGGCTGGGTACCCGTACCTGTATTTGAGTATTGGTCCAGGAAACGATTAAAGGATCATTATAGGGTACGGTAAAAGCCGTGCCCCCCGTTCCATTATTGGCATCATCAAATAAAATGGCAGCCGATCCGCTGTTGGGGCCAAAGTCGGTACCATCAATAGTAAGCAGGTTTTGGGCTGCATTTTCGGTGGCGCCGGATATTACACTTGCCGGCGAAAATGAAGTGATGCCTAACACATTGGTTTGCTGCACTACAGGCTCTGCACTAATTACAAAACCGGGGTTTTTGTTTTCAAAAGATCTGCCTGTTGCCTGCTCCAGGGTGGGATAAAGATTGGTAACAATATTTTTATAACTTACAAATGGCGCATCGGCAATTTTACTTACCAGGTCGTATCGTATAAAACCCTGTGCGCTGCTGTAAATATCATAAAGCAACTCGTTGGTTTGTGGGTTTCTTAAATTTATACTGTTTGGAAAACAAAAGAAAATACCGGTTTCGCCGGTTTGAAAACTGGCCAGGTCGCTGGCTTCAATGGCATCATTACCCACCGATCCGCCAACGGTTAATACATCAATATAAGCGGCCAGGGTGCTTCCTTTAAATACTTTGGATAATTTTACCTTATTGCTGGTAAAAATACAGGTGTGGGCAGGGTTCCAGAAAGAAGTTTGGGATTCTATTACGCCTTCAACTATGAGGGTTGAATTTTGTACTTTTTCGGCCAACGAAACGGGGTATAGGGCTTGTGAATGGCTAAAATTTGGAAAAAATACAGTTGTGGTAATAAGGCCTAAAAAGCCAATGATTTTGTTTTTCATAAAGACAATTATGGTTTTTTTCTTTGGTAAAAAATAAAATTATATTTTTTTTTCATAAATGCAAAAAATTGTTCCCCAAATTGGGTTGATTATTGTGGGAAATTTTTTGCCGGTACAGGTGCAAGGCTTACCTTTGCGGCCTGAAAATGGATGCCTGAAGCCGGAACTGCTGAAGTGAGTGACACAACGATGTGGACCACGGGTTTACGGCCGGTAAACAAAAAAAATAAATTGTATGGTAGAAATTAAACCAGATGAAATTTCGGCGATACTTCGCCAGCAGTTAAGCAATTTTAATGCTTCCGCAAATCTTGAAGAAATTGGCACCGTATTACAGGTGGGTGATGGTATTGCCCGTGTTTACGGCCTTAACAATGTTCGCTCCGGTGAGCTGGTGGAGTTTGAAAACGGCGTAAAAGCCATTGCGCTTAACCTGGAAGAAGATAATGTGGGTGTGGTATTGATGGGTGAAAGCACCGAAATTAAAGAAGGTGATAAAGTAAAACGTACCGGGCAGATTGCGTCTATTAAAGTAGGCGATGGTATGGCCGGCCGTGTTATTAATACCCTGGGCCAGCCCATTGACGGTAAAGGTCCTTTGAAAGGAGAATTATATGAAATGCCGCTGGAACGTAAAGCGCCGGGTGTAATTTTTCGTGAGCCCGTAAAAGAGCCCTTACAAACCGGTATTAAAGCCATTGATGCCATGATACCCATTGGACGTGGCCAGCGTGAGTTGATCATTGGCGACCGCCAAACCGGTAAAACCGCCATTGCTATTGATACCATCATTAACCAAAAAGAATTTTACGATGCCGGCCAGCCGGTGTATTGTATATATGTAGGTATTGGTCAAAAAGCCTCTACCATTGCGGGTATTATGAAAACCCTGGAAGAAAACGGCGCTATGGCCTATTCTACCATTGTTGCGGCTTCGGCCAGCGACCCGGCTCCCCTGCAGTTCTACGCACCTTTTGCCGGCGCTGCCATTGGAGAGTTTTTTCGTGATACCGGCCGCCCTGCTTTAATTATTTACGATGATTTATCAAAGCAGGCCGTTGCTTACCGTGAGGTTTCGTTGTTGCTTCGCCGCCCACCGGGCCGTGAGGCTTACCCCGGCGATGTGTTTTATTTGCACAGCCGTTTATTGGAAAGAGCGGCTAAAGTAATTTCCAAAGATGAAATTGCAAAGCAAATGAACGACCTGCCTGAATCCATTAAACATTTGGTAAAAGGCGGGGGTTCTTTAACGGCCTTGCCGATTATTGAAACCCAGGCCGGCGACGTATCGGCCTATATCCCCACCAACGTAATTTCAATTACCGATGGTCAAATATTTTTGGAAGGTAACTTATTTAACTCCGGTATTAGGCCGGCCATTAACGTGGGTATTAGCGTGAGCCGTGTGGGTGGTAATGCTCAAATTAAATCTATGAAAAAAGTGGCCGGTACACTTAAGCTGGACCAGGCGCTTTACCGTGAGCTGGAAGCATTTTCCAAATTTGGCGGCGACCTTGATGCGGCCACAAAAAACGTAATTGACAAAGGTGCCCGTAATGTGGAAGTATTGAAACAGGCACAGTACTCGCCTTTCTCAGTAGAAAAACAGGTAGCCATTATTTACCTGGGTACACAGGGATTGCTTAAAGATGTGGCCGTAAAAAAAGTAAAAGCTTTTGAAGACCACTTTTTGATGGAAATGGAAAATAAATACCCCGAAGTGCTTGCCGAATTTAAAAAAGGCAACCTGCCGGAAGATGGGTTGAAGAAAGTGGCCGACCTTGCCAAAGGTTTAGCTCCACAGTATAAGTAAAGAAAAAGTAATTCGTAATAAATAAAGCCTGCCGGTACACCGGCAGGCTTTTTAGTTAATTGAAAAGATTTTACTCAAGCCTGATAAAAGGAAATTGCAGGATTGTATTCCGGAAATTTTTTCTTTTTTCAATTATTGTTTTATCGCTTTAAATGTTTCTTTATGGGCTAAACTTATGAGGTATATACATTTCACAAATTCTATAAGTTTAATGGGCTGCGTTGTTTAATTGTAATTGTTGAATGGTAAGTAAAAAGAATGGATAAATTCTTTCATGCTTAAGTTTTTGATTAAAAACAATTAGATGGTTACCATAGTTCTTATACTGTTTTAATTTTTATTTTATTTTTTTTGTAGCTTAACAGGAATATGGGTAAAGCAGCAGTACTTTAGATTTTTACAATATAATAAATTACGGGCTGTTATTTTAAAATCAATAATTAACATTTAAATAGTTTAGTATGAAAAAGTTATTCCTGCCTTTGGTTTTTATTTTTTTGCTAATCTCCTGCAAATCAAAAACCGAATCAGAAAGCGAAATGCAAATGAGAATAGACCATGAATCTGTAAAAGCAAAAGAAACGATCAGCGAAAATAACAGGCAGGTTGGAAAATGGTATAAAGCAAAACAAATAGATTCTGTTTTGAATGATATGGCAGGCAACATTATCCAATTTGCTCCGAACAATAAACCGCTAATGGGCAAAGACAGCATTAAAAATTATTGGAACCAGTTGTTTCAATTTGGGGATATTGATTTTGCATTGCATACACAGGAAGTGAAAGCCAATGGACCGATGGCCATAGAGTGGGGAAAATACGAACTTAAATTCACTCCAAATGAAAAGTCTCCGATCCCGGCTTTCTCAGATAGCGGGAATTATCTTACCTATTGGCAAAAAATTAATAATAGCTGGAAAGCAGTATGGGATGCACCTGTGAGTTCCTTGCCATTGCCTTTAAAATAAAAATAATATACCAGGTAAGCGAAGTTTTTCCCTTTGTTTTTTTGTTTGCCATTTTAACATTCGGGGTAGGCCTTTACCTATTTCTCATGAGCATTTGTACCAGGCTACCTGGTGCAACAATCCATTTTTCCATTGATAAAACACTGTTGGAAAATCAAGAAAGCTATTTTTTTATCAGCATCACTCCGCCATCTACTTTGATGCAACTAAATCAACATTCTTTTCAAAATCCGTAACCGATTGCTGAAAAGCTTTTTATCAGTGTGCCTACCGTAAATACAAAACGCAAAAGCCTGCTGGCAAAATTTAATATGGGCAATACGGCCGGGCTAATAAAGTTGGCGGTAAAATATAACCTGGTTTAAAAATTTCCTCAAACTGCATTAGCTCGTAATTGAGATGTTGAATTTTTACAATAATTTAATAACTCATTCGTTCTTAAATTATAATGTCCCACTCTGAAACTTATTTTTATGAATCTTACCAAAACCACTTTGCTGATAATTACAACTGTATTAGTCTCTACACTTGTTTACTCCCAGCAAATTAATTTTAATAACAAAAAAAATGCTTTAAATGATGCCTGGAGCTTTTCTATTAACCCCGGATTGGGGTTTGTGGTAAACAGTCATTCTATTCCTGGTGTTAATGCTAATAGGATAGGCACAAACTTAACGGGCCGTAAATATTTCGGCAATGTAGGCTTAGGCATTACCGGTGGAATAATGGCAGGTAATATTAGTAATGATGCAGTAAATACATTTTTATCCGACAGAAACTATCCTGCTGACGCCACTGTTACTAAATCAAATCCCTCCAACAGTTATTTACTATTTGGCCCAGCCGTAAGGTTTGGAAAAAAAGTGCAGTTTGGGGCCGAACTTAGCGGTGGCTTGTTTTTGAATGATGTTGGCAGTTTAACGGTTACTGCCCAGGGTTCCCCAAGGCCATTATATAGTTTGGAGAATGGCAACAAAAGTTTATACCCCGGTTTTTCAGGCGATATTCATATTGACTATCCCATCAATAACAGTACCCGGTTTTTTATAAGTACAGGTTATTTACAAACTAAGTCTTCCACCCGTGTTTTAGATATGCAGCAGGGCATAGATTTTCCCAGGCTGCAAAACCAGGATGTGAAATTATTTACAGCAGGTATTGGAATTGTAAAAACATTTGGCAGCAGAAGAGGAAAAGGAGATGCTTCTGATGGATTAAGTGCAAATACTGATATAATATCTCCAAGTGACGGAGCAANNTGGTTTGCCAACCGGAAGACGAACAGTTTCAGCGAACGACATCCATCATAATTCCGTAGTAGAAAGCTGCGGCCCGGTAACCTCAAGAACCACCAATCCTGATGGTAGCGTTACCGAAATGACCTTTGCCTGCCCTGAAGATGCCGCAAAATATAACAATGCCCAAGGCCCAGATCAGTTTCCATGGCATGTGCCAAGAAATAGAACTTCTGGAGAAAAAGTAGGAAACGGCTTGCAATCTGGTGGAATGCTAAAAAACCTTCCCGACTCTCTTAAAAGAAATATTATTGTTGGAAAAGTAAGCCGTGGCGCTGATAATGTTTTGGGCATAGAAACCAACCAGTCTATTGTAGAAAAAACAAAACCCAAAGAGGATACAGCAATACGGCAGAAACAGCATGCAGATGGATTATTTAGGCTTCCCGTGTATAATGGCAAGGTGGGTGGTGGGCCCGGTGGAGGACCACGAGTGAATTTGTGGTCATCTGATTTACTACTGCCTGCTGTTCCCAAATTTTATCTAACCGATAGCAAAACCGGCAACAAAGAATGGATGGACGATTGGCAAAAACCAACTGTGGGCAAAACTTCAGAGGCAAAAAACAGCTTGGGTGCTATTTCACGTATTCAGGCACCAGGAGTGGGTAAAACCTCAGAGGCAAAAAATAACTTAGGTGCTATTTCACGTATGCAGGCACCAGGAGTGGGCAAAACCGGTAAAAAAGAATGGATGGACGATTGGAACCCCCAGCATCGTGTTGCCAGTGATAGTGGAGGACTCACTCATGAAGATACTTGGGAAGTACCAACTGTGCGCAAATCCTCAGAGGCAAAAAATAGCAATGGAGAAACAGAATATTTTGACATAGAATGGCCAGAACTTAAGGTATCTTTATTAGATACCTCAAGCGGTACTGTATTGGCAACCACCCTTACAGAACCTGACGGCCAGTTCTTTTTTGCCAACCTGCCTTCCGGTACTTTTGCAGTAAAAGTGGAGGGAAGCATTTCAACTATCTCTCAGTATGATGTTACC
>JAFDZZ010000185.1:1423-4662 GCA_018266715.1 Bacteroidota bacterium | reverse complement strand
GATATTACCGGTTGGGAAATGGAACGTACCCTGCTTGCGGCAGCAGCAAAACAAAAAAATATTGAAATTATCAATCATTGTTTTGTAATTGATATCATAACCCAGCATCATTTAGGCTACCTCGTTACCAAGTCCACGCCCGATATTGAAAGTTATGGGGTTTATGTATTAAACCAGGAGACCAAAAAAATCGAAAAAATACTGGCTTCGGTAACCCTTTTGGCAACAGGCGGAAATGGACAGGTTTACCGCAGTACCACCAACCCGGCAATAGCAACCGGCGATGGCGTGGCCATGGTATATCGTGCCAAAGGGCGAATAGAGAATATGGAGTTTATACAATTTCATCCAACCGCTCTATATGAATCTGGGATACGGGGCCAGTCTTTTTTAATAACAGAAGCGGTAAGGGGAGACGGCGGCATCTTGCGTAATATAAATGGAGAAGCTTTTATGGAACGGTACGATTCCCGTAAAGACCTTGCTCCAAGAGATATTGTGGCCAGGGCAATAGATAATGAAATGAAAATAAACGGAACGGAGTTTGTTTACCTGGATTGCCGGCACATGAACCCCGAAAAATTTTTAGAGCATTTTCCAAACATCCATGCAAAGTGTAAAAGCCTGGGAATTGATGTAGCAAAAGATTTGATTCCTGTTTCACCGGCAGCCCATTATAGTTGCGGGGGAATTAAAACAGATGAATGGGGAAGGAGTTCCATTAAAAATTTATATGCGGCCGGGGAATGTGCCAGTACCGGCTTGCATGGCGCCAACCGCCTTGCCAGTAACAGTTTGCTCGAAGCAATGGTTTTTGCCCACCGGGCTTATTTGGATGCGGTGGAAAAAGTAAATCAACAGCCGGCTATTTCAGAAAAAGCAATTCCAGATTGGGATAATGCGGGTACAACAGCGCCCAAAGAAATGATTGTGATTACGCAAAGCGTAAAAGAACTTAAACTATTAATGAGCGATTATGTGGGTATTGTACGTAATAACGACCGCTTGCAAAGGGCAAACAGGCGGCTTGACCTGTTGTTTGAAGAAACCGTGAACCTTTATAAAAAATCTGAATTATCTCCGCAATTGTGTGAATTACGCAATATGATTACGGTTTCATACTTAATTGTAAAAGGCGCCGAATTGAGATATGAAAGCCGGGGGCTGCATTATAATACAGACTACCCCGGCAAAAGTGCTATTGTTCAAAATACGATATTGTAAACCGGCTTACTCTTCAATTAATACGCCCATTTTTCCCAGTTGATAATCCCGGTAAGCCTCCATAATTTCTGTGGAGGTATTCATCACAAAAGGGCCACGGGCTTCAATGGGTTCATTAATCGGCTCGCCACTTCCCACAAAAAACAGGCTATCTTCATTGGCGGTAATGGTAAAGAGTTCCCCATCATTATTGAATAAAACCAATTCTTTCGAATGAACTTCTGTAGTTTCATGAACAAGGATTTTACCTTTTAAAACATACAATAAGGTATTTTGGCTCTTCGGAAAATTAAAACGGTACCTGCCGCCTTTTTTTGCTTCCCCCATAATGGTGGTAACTTTGGTTAAGGTGGGAATTTTTCCTTTTACACCTTCTAAATTCCCGGCTGGCACCCTAAGGGTTATCAGGCCGTCTGTACTGGTTACTGTAGGGGTTTCATCTTTGGCAGATGGATAATAAGCCGGTTGATCCATTTTGTTTTTTGCCGGGCTGTTTACCCATACCTGCAAAAGCTCCTGTTCGCCACCATGTTCAAAAATATCATCAGGAACCCTTTCGCTGTGAATTACACCCATACCGGTATTCATCCATTGCGTACCTCCTTCATAAATCACACTGTTGTTGCCCCGGCTGTCCCGGTGATGCACCCCACCACGGTATATAAAGCTTACGGGGCTAAATCCACGGTGTGGATGTGGTCCAACGCCCTGCTGAGAAATAGGGATATTCTTATCTATTACGGTTTCTGCATGGTGAAAAACAAGAAATGGATCAAAAAAGCCCGATGCGGTGGGTAATAGTTCCCTCACTTTCATGGAACCCACGTTTATGGGCCTTCCGGTTTCAATTTTGTTAATGCTTTTTAGTGTCATAAGTTTTTCTCCTTTTATTTTTTTCTAGGCAAAGTTATGTATATTTGCTTACTTTTATTAAGTACTATATTATTGTATAGTACTATACAAAAGGTTAGTAAAGGAGTTTATTTATGGATCAAAAGATAAAGCCGGGTGATAAAGAATGCGCCTTATTGTTAAGGCCGGTTAAAGATGCGCTGGAAGTGCTGTCCGGCAAATGGAAACTGCAGATTATTATCGCCTTAACATTTGGTAAAAAAAGGTTTAAGGAAATCTCCAGGGAAATAGGCGGTATATCGGATAAAATGTTGTCCAAGGAACTTAAAGAAATGGAACGGCACCAGTTACTGCTGCGTACGGTGTATGATGCCTTTCCACCCGTGGTGGAATACGAGTTAACGGCACACGGCAAATCTTTGCATAAACTCATTGATAACCTTAGGGACTGGGGGCAACTGCACCGAAAAAAAATATTGGGAAAATAGGGCGGTACGGTTTAAAGAATAAATAAGGGTTACGGTAATGCTTTATATCTTTGCATTTTATAAGTAGTGTAACACTCCAATGTATTATATCGTTTACGGATTATTGTATTCCTTTTCGCTTTTACCTTTTTTTATTTTATACGGTATTAGTGATGTTATTGCTTTTACTTTATTTACCCTGCTGGGTTACCGTAAAAAGGTGGTGATGGCTAACCTGGGTATTGCCTTTCCCGAAAAAACGGAGCAGGAACGATTGAAAATTGCCCGGCAGTTTTACCGCAATTTTACCGATACCTTTATGGAAACCCTAAAGTTATTGAGCCTGTCGGAACGGCAAATTTCTAAGCGTGGCTTAATGGATGTTTCCGAAGTGCTGCCTTTGATTCAAAGCGGTAAAAACATCCAGATTATGGGCGGCCACCAAATGAACTGGGAATTTGTGAACCTGGCTGTTGCCGAAAAAATTAATATTTCGTGGGTGGGTATTTACCTCCGCATCAATAATAAAATAATAGACAAAATTATTTACCGGATGCGTTCCAGGCGGGGTACCGTACTGGTTGCAGCCCATGAATTTGTTACGTTAAGAAATGCCGTATTTAACCGCCAGTATGCAATAGGGTTGGCCGCAGATCAAAATCCCGGGAACCTTACCAATGTGTATTGGTTGAATTA
>JAFDZZ010000185.1:0-1371 GCA_018266715.1 Bacteroidota bacterium | reverse complement strand
ATAATATTGCCGTAGTTTTTGTGAATATGGTTAAAGTAAAGAGGGGCTATTATAAATTTGTACCCGAAATTTTTTCCCGGGAAGGCTCTCAACTCAAAGAGAAAGAATTTACCCTTTGTTACCGGAACTTTATGGAACGGATTATACGGCAGCAACCGGCCAATTATTTATGGAGCCACAAACGCTGGAAATGGGGTTACCGGGAGGGGTATCATTGGATTGATCATTCACCTGAACCGCCTTTTGAAGAAGTACGGAGCCGGCATTATAACTGATGAGCCACGGGCTATTTAAGCCGTGCCATAAATACTTGTGGGCTGAATTTGGAAAATAAATTTCATTGAGGCTTCCACCCGGTTTCTTACGCCAATTTTTTTGTAAATATTTTTCACATGCTGCTTTACCGTATGGGTGGACAGGTAATTTTGATCAGCTATTTCCTGGTCAAATAAACCCATACTTACCTGTGAAAGGATTTCAATTTCACGGTTGGTTAATTCATTTCCTGATGTAGTTTTCATTGTTCAAAATTTAGGACACAAAGATGCGATTACAGGAAACCCAAAACAAGGTGAAAATCACCAAATTTATTGAGGGTGTTTTAACGGTAGTAACTGTTCTAAAATAGGTGGGGGCCGGTGTTTCCACCGGAAACGCTATTAATTTAAAACCGTTTTATCTTTTTCAATTTCAATGCTTTGCAGTTTTGAAATCTTTTCCCATCCGCCCAGTACATTCCTTAAATTATGAAGGCCTTGTTTTTTAAAAAGTGATGCAGCAATTACGCTCCTGTATCCGCCTGCACAATGAATATATAAATTCTGGTGATCTTCAAAATTAGCCAGTTGTGCAGGATCGGTCATTTCATGCAAGGGAAGGTTTGTAGCATCTTTTACATGCCCGTTTGCAAACTCCGTTTCCCTGCGTACATCAATAATATTCAAATGGGGATCATGTGGAAGATCCATGGCCAGTTCATCGGCTTCAATATCAATAATCATATCAATGGGTTCACCCGCTTCTTTCCAATGGTTAAATCCACCTATTAAAACGCCCTCCATTTTATCAAATCCCACCCGGGCAAGCCGTACTACGGTTTCTTCTTCTTTGCCTGTTGGGGTGATTAAGATTATTGAGTTGTCAAACGGTAATAAACTTCCCGCCCATTCGGCAAACCGCCCTTCCAGGCCTATGAAAATAGATCCGGGAACAAAACCTTGCGTAAATTCGGTTGCATGCCGGGTATCCAGGATAATGCTTCCCCGGTTTGCCCGTTCTTTAAACGTTTCAATATTTAAAGGCTGCAACCCCCTTTTTTTTACTTCTTCAAGTTTAGCATAACCCTGCTGGTTAATTTTGGCATTGATACTA
>JAFDZZ010000184.1 GCA_018266715.1 Bacteroidota bacterium | reverse complement strand
CCCCTGTTGACCAGGTATATGCCATTGGAAATACATTTTTTGCCTTAAAAAAAGGCAAACCATTTATTTGGGGTGAAGATATTCTTTATGTAAACGGCGGAAAAAATATCCTGGCGCCATATCCTTTACCTGCTCCGGCTGCTGTAACTTTTTCCAAACTTGTTCCGCTTTCATTTGATAATAGCGCTGTGTTGGCTTTGGCCGGCAATGGTACGGTTTGGAAATTTTCCCGTAATGCAGTAAAGCCTGTTAAAATAAATATACCGGGCTCGGCCAGGGATATTGCAGGCATTGGTTCAGGCGTTTATGTGGTAGAAACCAATACCGATCTTTTTGCCTGGGGCTTTTTAGGATCGTACCTGGGAGTGGGAGATATGAGCCATAACCCGGTTTCTATAAAAAAGCAATGGGAGGCTGCAGGATGTGTTTTTCCGTCAAAACAAATTATCGGTAATTATGGTACCCTCCATATTTTAGACGATAACCATAACTTATTTGGTGCAGGTGATAATGTACACGGCGAAGTGGGTAACGGTAAACAATGGCCCGACTGGAGCACTTATGCACCGCTGCCTTATAGCTGGAGTTATGCACATGGTCAACTCATACAAAAGCCCGTTCAAATAACCGGTAAATTCAACAAAGTTTGTACATCGCCGAGTAATGTGTTTTATTTATATGCACAGGATATGGGGGGCAACTGGTATAGCTGGGGTAGAAATAAAGCCCGCTGCCTGGGTAATGGCATTACTTTAAATCCTATGGATGAAGCCCGTTACCCTGAAGCATTTAATATACCTGCGCCAGAATGGGTAGATCCCATACATACCAAATGGCGGCAAATTTCTTCCTTTAATCCTGAAGAGCAACGGTTGCCCATTGCACATGCCGGAATCTACCAGTATATTTCCCAAAACTCCACCACATTAAGCGGGGCATTTTCATCTCAGCAAAAGGGAAGTATCCGTGATTATACCTGGCAAAATGAAAATCAACCATCGGTGCTGATCGAATCGCCAAATTCTATTACAACAAAAGTTACAAATCTTCAGCCGGGAGAAAATCGTTTTAAGCTGACCGTAATCAATAACCATGGAGATTCTGCCAGTACCATGGTTAAAGTATTTGTACAGTAAAGCTAAAATTGCCTGAAGAAGGGTTCTGTAGCTAAGGCCAGCATTTCTTTGTCGCCGCTACTGTCTCCGTAAGCATAAATTTTTTCAAATTCCGATAAGTTATAGGCTTCCCGAATGCGGAGGGCTTTTTGAAGACCATTACAGTTTTCTCCGGATAAATTTCCGCTAATGCAATTGTTTTTTATTTCTAATTGGGTAGTGATCCATTTAAGCTCATGCATCTTACAAAAAGGCGCTACCCAGTATTGTGCCGATGCAGAAACCACGGCAATTTCGTGGCCCTGGCGTTTATGCCAATCTATTTTTTTTAAGGCTTCCGCTCTTAATAAAGCGCCTAATTTTTGTGAACTGAATTTGCTGCATAACGCTTCAAAGTTTTGAACAGGCATACCTGCAAAAAAAAAGCGGATAAATTTTTCTTTGGCCTTTTTGGCATCTACTATGCCCAATTTAAATGCAAGCAGGGTAGGGGATAGGATGATCATGCCTTTGGCATAACCGAATGGTCCTTTATGAAACCTGGCAAGCTCCAGCAGGCTGTCTTTTGTGGTGATGGTACCATCAAAATCAAAAAAAGCAATTTGTTGTGGCACTTCGGTTAAGATTCAAAAAGTGAAAAGTCTTTAATATACAGGATTACATAAAAACATACCATCCATAAAATTAAGCAACCCTGTATAAACCGGTCTTTATATAATATTTTTGTAGGCGACTGTGATTGCTCATTAACATAGATCAGCTGCAAATACCTGAATAACCCCATAATTACAAAAAGGGCCGTATAATATATACGGTAAGTGCCAATGCGTTCCTGCACTTCGGTTGACATGGTGTACATGATGTAGGAAACAATAATAATAGAGCTGATTAGTGAAATTCCTACATTGATAAATTGCAGGTTGTAACCCTTTACGGCTTTTCGCATATCCATTCCCGATTCATTTTTTAATAATACATCATCCCTTCTTTTAGCCAACGCCATAAATAAAGCCAATAGAAACACCATTATGGTAAGCCATTCCGTAAGACCCACTTTGGCAATTACGGCTCCGGCCTTAATGCGCAATACAAAGCCAATTGCTATGATCACAATATCTACAATGGGTAAATTTTTTAAACCAAAACTGTAGGCCAGGTTAAGTAAAAAATAGATGGCCAATACAAACATTAATTTATCCCGTATCAGCCAGGCGCCGGTAAAGCCGGCAATAATGAGCAGTAGGGCCAAAATTACCGCTGAAGTTTTAGATACTTTGCCCGAAGCTAATGGGCGCTTAGATTTTTCCGGGTGAAGTTTATCAAACTCCATATCCCGGTAATCATTAATAATATACACCGAGCTGGCTATAGCGCAAAAACAAAGAAATCCCAAAAAAAGTTCTTTAATGGTTTCCATTTCAAATAACCTTCCTGCAAAAAATAAAGGCACAAATAAAAAAAGGTTTTTTGCCCAGTCTTTAGGTCGTATGAGATGGATGATGTCCTTCATTATGCATTAAGTTTTTTAGGGGCTAAAGAAAAAATATGGTTTTCGGTAAGCCAGAGTACCATGGGCATAAAAATTACGATGATGGGCACCAGGAATAACCGGGTTTGGTAGGCAGGAACAGAAATAAAATGAACGAGGAACCATATGGGCGCTAAAAATAAAAACCACTTTTTTAATAAATAGGGGAATGTTTTGAATTTATACAGAATAATCAATGGTAAAATGCCAAACGTACCGATTAATTCCAAATAACCTTTAATACCTACGGCGCTGAATAAATTTAATTTAAGCATGGGCCACCCGGCAGGTACTTTCCACATTTGCTGCGGCTGGTAGCCGTAATACCAGCGCAAATACACAAATACCGTCATGAAAAGCAGGTATAATACTGCGGTAAAAATCCAAATATTCATTTTGGGCCAAATGATTTTTTTAAATGATAACCTATCGGTACAGCATTGAGAAAAATCTACCTGGGATATAAAGTATAAAGCCGGAATGAGCAAGCCGGTTTCCCGGTTAAAGGAAGAAAGAATTGTGATAGGGACCAGCCACAGCCGGCTTTGTTTTTCTACAATGATGAGGGCCGTTAAGAGATAAAAAATAATATCGGCATAGGTGTTAAAGGCCAGGTCGGCAATGGCTACGGCATTACCCATGGCCAGTGCAATAAAATTCACGCCTAAAAATGCCAGCCAGTCGCTTTTAATAAAATGCCGCCAAAGCCGCCATGCCAGTAGTAAAATGAAAAAATTTAACAGCCATCTTACCACTATAAATATGATCATGTACCGGGCAGCGCCGGGGGTTTGCATCAATTTTATAAACTGGTCGGTTTGCTCAACGGTACCCGAAGTTTTATTGAACGTAAAATTAATTTTTTGTTCTATGGGGTAAATTTTATCTACGGTATGATTGTAGAGCCAAAAGAGTCCTTCATTAATAAAAGGCATTAAAACCCGGTATTGCCAGGGGTTATAAAATTCCGAGCGCTTTTCCATAACGGCAATATGCCGCTCATAGGTTAAATGTGCCTGGCTGTAATAAAAATTTTTATAAATAGGGAAAATAGCCAGTAAAGCAAGGCACACTACAATAAACCATTTACTGATTTTGAAATTACTGTGCATAGTTTGAGTACCAGGTAAAGGCATAAGTGATATTGATTGGATGGACTGCTAAGAATAACTAAGATATTACATTTTCATCTTTTTAAATATAAATTCAGGAATGTTGCGGATAATAAGCATGATATAACGCCAAATGGGCGTAACATACACTACATTTTTTTTACTTTTCCAGGCTTTATAAATGATGGATGCCGCTTTTTGTGGGCTGGCGGTAAGCATTTTTGGTGTGGATAGGTTTGCCGTCATGGGGGTGTCCATAAACCCGGGAATTACCGTGAGTACATGAACGCCTTTATGAAATAAATAATTTCTCAAGCCCTGTAAATAAGCGGTAAAGCCTGCTTTGGCGCTGCCGTAAATAAAATTACTCTGCCGGCCCCTTTCACCGGCTACGCTGGTCAAAGCAATAAGGGTACCTTTTCCCTTTGCTTCAAAATGTTGTGCAAAATGATTCAGTAACACAATAATCCGGCTATAATTAACGGCAATAATTCTTTGCGTATTAGCATCATCATATAAACCGGTTGCCGCATCTTTGCCCAGGAACCCGCTGGCGCAAAATACCAGCTCAGTGTCCAACTGCTTTATCGGTTCAAAATCATTTTCAAGGCTTAGGTCAAAAGGGATAATTTCAAACTGTTGCTGATATTTAACAGTAAAATGCCGGGCGATCCTTTTTGCATTTTCTTCATTAGAGCTAAATAAATACACTACAGGAAAGCGTTCGCCCCGGCTTAATACCCGTTCAATAAAAGCCTGGGAAATTTCAGAATTGGCGCCTAGAATAACCATATTTTTTACAAGCTTGAATTTATGCGTTCGTTTTGTAAGGAATTAAATTTAGTAGAATCTATATTTTTTAAATAGGAGGTAAGTGACGCCTTTGACAGGGCATCTTTTGTACGGTAAATCCTTCCGCCATATTTCTCTACTATACCATCCAGCGCTGCAACTAATGCCGGTAATTTAGGATTTACTTTAAAATCCAAAGCCAGGGTATAACCTTCAAAGGGAAAGGCATTGTAGGCAAGGGGGTTATTGCGGCCAAACAATTTCAATACCACCAGGAACGACCCATTGCCACTTTTAGCAATCGTTTCTAAAATTTGACGCATCCCTTCCTTGCCATTGGCCTTGGGTATTACAAACTGGTATTGAATAAACCCTTTTTTACCGTAAATTTTATTCCAATTTTGGATGGCATCCAGGGGGTAAAAAAATTGATCCAGGTCCACATAATTTTTCAAATGCTTTTTAAGCTGCTTATGATAAAAAAACCAGTTGAATAATTTAATGGTTAACGGGTTTAACGCAAAGGATGGAAAATAAAAAGGAACGGTAAAAGAGAATTTTTTCCTGGGGGTTAAGGCATTTTTTTTCAGCCTTTGCGGTAATTCATTTAAGGTAGCATGTTCGCCACGCAGCATAATGGATTTGCCTGAATTTTTTCCACGTTGGAGACAATCGAGCCAGGCTACATTATAAGTCCAGCTTTCAGACTCTTCAAAAAGGGTAAATATTTCGTCCAGGTTTTTAGCCTGAATGGCTTCGTTACGAATATAGGCAGTTTCAATTTTTTTTAATTTGAAGCGTGCAGTGAGAATAATGCCGGTTAGCCCCATTCCGCCCATGGTAGGCCAAAACAAATCTGCATTTTCATCCCTTGAGCATTTTTTGATTTCCCCGCTTTCAGTAAGTATGGTAAAATGTAAAACGTGTTCACTAAAACAACCGTCCACATGATGGTTTTTACCATGAATATCTGAGGCTATTGCACCGCCCACGGTTACAAATTTAGTACCCGGCGTTACGGAAATAAAAAAGCCGTGAGGAATGCTTAATTCAATAACCTTGGATAGCAATACTCCGGACTCACATTCTATTTCACCTGCTTGCCGGTCAAAAGCAATAAATTTATTCCAGTATTTTGTAGAAACGATGTTTTTTTGAAGTGAAGCATCACGCTAACACCTGCCGTTTCCCCGGGCAATAATTGCCGGATGCTGTTGAAGTTCCTGCCTCAGCTCATTAAGGTTTTGAAAGCGCAATACATGTGCCTCTATTGCAGGGAAATTACCCCAATTGCTGACTTTTTCTGTTTTTTTACTGGCCATTGTGGATAAAGCTAAGGATGCTTAAATTTTCATGAAATCTTCTAAGTATTTGGTATTCTGTAATTAATTATGATAGCCTGTTGTAAAATTACTATAATTAAGCCTACTTCAAAACATTTACGCACATAGCTTTTAATTAGTTAAACTCAATTTTTTATTGTAATACCTTTGTAGTTTCTGGCCAGCCAAGAACTCTAAAATCCTATATTCTTTAAAAAAGATACCGGCGTTAATGAAAATTATTTTATTGTTCTTAGGGAGTTTCATACTCCTGCACACATCAAATTTTGCACAAGGTAAGCGTATTTGTTTAGTAGGGTCTTCCACATCTTACGGATATGGCGTACCGGCCGATAGCAGTTATGCCGGGCGAATAAAAAAATTTTATAAAACGGCAGGCCTATTAGATACCCTTTACAACCTGGCCGTTCCCGGCATTGATTGTTATATTGGAATGCCATCATCTTATTCTCCCCCTCCGGGTAGAAATGCTCCCAATCCACAATTTAATATTACCAGGGCGGTGAACCTGTTGCCCAAACCGGATGTTATTATCATTAATTTCCCCAGCAATAATTACCAATGGTTGCCTTACGATGAAGTAATTTTTTGTTTACAAACGATGCTGGACTCAGCAAATGCAGCCGGTATAGATTGCTACGTTACGACCACCCAGCCCCGTGACGATTTTAACCCGGCCGGCGGTGAAAGGCAAAGACTAAAAGATTTGGAACTCCTCATCAAAGAAACTTTTGGAGATAAAACATTAAATTTTTGGGACGATATAGTGCAAGACCCCCCGCTGATCATAAAACCGGAATTTGCATTGGGCGATTATGTTCACCTTAATGCTGCAGGCCATGAAGACCTGGCAAATATAGTTTTGCAAAAAAATATTTTTTTTGCTGCAACAGGTAACCGCTGGACCGGCGTAAAAAATGACGATTGGAATGATGCTGCAAATTGGATTACGAATAAAGTACCGGTTCCTTCTGATGCGGTGGTTATACCATCGGGCAGACCCCATTACCCGGTTATTCACTCAAATGTTATCATTAGGAAGATCACCTGTGAAGAAAATGCATCCTTAACGGTGGACACAAATGCCGTATTACAAATTATAAGCGATGGGGAATAACTTTTTTACCCTCTATTCTTTTACAAAGTAGGCAAACCTGTTTTTTAATCTCAGGAAAGGAAGTTCAAAGTATTTATAACTTAATAAGCTAAGGCCAATGGTAATGGCAAGACTAATTACAGGTTGCAATATTAATACCTGCCACAATTGGGCATCTAAGCCCCATTTTTTTGAAAGGGCCGTAACTATTGAAATGATGATAAAATGGATGCAATACAAGCCATAAGTAACCACTCCTAATTTGGT
>JAFDZZ010000183.1 GCA_018266715.1 Bacteroidota bacterium | reverse complement strand
AGCCGCTGGGTAACCATGCATGGCTTTGCCTTAAATGTAAATACCGATTTAAATTATTTTAATTTTATTATTCCCTGCGGCATACAAAACAAGCAGGTTACTTCCCTGCAAAAAGAATTAAACCGCAAGCTGGATTATGAAGAAGTGAAGGAAAAATTGAGGGCTAATTTTGAAAAAGTTTTTGGGGTGGAATTGAAAGTATAGATCAGCTAAACTCTGTTCAATTATTGTAGATTAAAATTATTAATTATGATAGGCCAATTTATGCTTGCGGATTATTTAAACAAACGCAGGGTTTCTAATAAAAATATAATTCTCATCTTAGCTGTACTCCAATTGATATTATACATCTTATTGGTTTGCATGTTTTATCGGTTTTTTCATTCAGTATTGATTGTAATTGCAGTGGCTGTTTTTTTTACAATTGTTTTTATTTTTAGGATGAAATATTTGAAAAAATACCTATCCGGGATGTACGATTGAAAAAGCGAAATTTAGTATTAAATTGTTGTCAGATTTAGCTTTTCTATACCTTAGCTTATGAATTTGATTCGAATAATCGTAGCGCTCATTTGTTGCTTCGGCATTTTTAAGGCACTACTAAATATTATTTGGCTTTATAAACCAGGTAATTTAAATTATGAGAGGTTGAAGCCGTTAAGATTTTCTTCAAGGTTTGAAAAATTTAGTTTTTATCTTGCCGGTATAGTTTGTATGAGTTACTATATTTATTCGGTGTATTTAAAAATTTTGTCAAACTAAAAAAATGTTGCTATTGATGAATCCTCGAAAAAATAAAATTATCTACGTTATACTGGCGGTAGTTTTAATAACCTTCGGTTTACTTCAAATAAATATTGGGAGTGCAGGTAGTATATTGAAATACATCTCATTTTTTGTGCTGTTTCTGGGTATTTATATATTGTTGTCAATAATTTTCAAAATAAAACCTTTTTCAGTAAAAGGCAGTTCTGGTCCGGTGGAGAAAAGCACAAAGCGCAACAGGTTAATTTACGGCTTGGTTTCTGCTTATTTACTGGTTTATTGGATTATTCAACTGAAAGATGGGTTTACGCTATCAGGTAAAAATATTTATATCCTATTTCTCTTAATATTTGCTCTTTATATTGTAGTAGCAGCAATTTTTAAATTGAAGCCATTTGCCAATACAAAAGAAAATTGATGAAAAAGTTTTAATGATTGCTCTTAAGAAATAGCTATTGATATATTTTTATTCAATCAATTATTTTAATGCGTCCAAACTTTTTTCAATAATATTCACACAATCTTTTACCTGTTCTTCGGTAATCACTAATGGAGGCGTAAATCTTATTTTATCGCCATGAGTGGGCTTGGCCAGCAAGCCGTTTTCTTTTAAGATAAGGCAAAGTTCCCATGCGGCTTCTCTGTTGCTGTGTTCAATTTCTATGGCGTTCATAAGGCCACGGCCTCTCACTGTTCTTAAAAACGGGGAATTAATTTTTTGCATTTCATTTCTAAAAATCTCACCCATGGCTTCGGCATTAGCCGCCATTTTTTCTTCTTTTAATACCGTAAGTGCCGTCATTGCAACAGCACAGGCCAATGGGTTTCCGCCATAAGTGCTGCCGTGTTCACCGGGTTTTATGGTGAGCATTATTTCGTCATCGGCTAAAACAGCGCTTACCGGAAGCGTTCCTCCGCTTAATGCTTTGCCCAAAATTAAAATATCGGGGCGCACTTTTTCATGGTCGCAGGCCAGCAACCTTCCGGTACGGCTTAGCCCGGTTTGTATTTCATCGGCAACCATTAAAATATTGTATTTATCACAGAGCTGTCTTATGCCTTTGTAATAGCCATCATCGGGAATAATTACGCCGGCTTCGCCCTGTATGGGTTCAAATAAAAATGCTGCCACATTTTTATCTTGTAATGCTTTTTCTAATGCAGCTAAATTGTTATAAGGTATGGGCTCATAGCCGGGTAAAAAAGGGCCGTAGTTATTTGTTGCTGTAGGATCGCTGCTAAAAGAAATTACGCCTAATGTACGCCCATGAAAATTATTATTGCAAACAATAATCTTTGCTTTATTTTCAGCTATGCCTTTTACCTGGTAAGCCCATTTGCGGCATAGTTTTAATGCGGTTTCCACGGCTTCTACTCCTGTGTTCATGGGCAAAACTTTTTGATAGCCAAAGTAGCCGGTTATAAATTCCTCATATTCGCCCAGCAAGTTGTTATAGTAAGCACGGGATGTAAGCGTAAGTTTTTGCGCCTGCTCAATAAGCGCATCAATTATTTTAGGATGGCAATGGCCCTGGTTTACGGCAGAGTAACCACTTAAAAAATCGTAATACCTTTTATTATCAACATCCCACACAAATACGCCTTTGCCTTTTGAAAGTACAACGGGAAGTGGATGGTAATTGTGGGCGCCAAATTTTTCTTCTAGGTTTAAATAATATTGTGTGTTGGCCGAGGCCTGGATAACCGGTTGCATAAAATAAATTTAAAAGAATGAAAGGATAAAATGCAAGGGGCTTCCATGCAAATGGAAGCAGCGAAGCATTTAACTTCGATGGTTGAGCAGGTCTAAATTACCTGCCAGGAAAGCTGATATGGAAGAAAACTTTTTGATCATTCCAAAGATACCATTTTAAACCCATTTGTAAAAATAAGCAACAGGAAAATTTATTTCTTTTTGCACTTCAAAAATTCCAAATACACTGCTGCCGCTGCCGCTCATAGATGCATAAAGGGCGCCATTTTGGTATAAAAGATCCTTTAATTTACCAATTTCGGGGAAAGAAGAAAATACCGGCTTTTCAAAATCGTTAACCAACTGCTTTTTCCATTCGGTAACCGGCATTTGTAAAATTTTGTCAATAGGTTCCCGTTGCTCATGGGCAATTTTAATTTTACTAAATGCCCAGGCCGTATTGATCGGAATGCCGGGGTTTACAACTAATAATTTATAACCCGATAAATCAACTTTAAATTCAGTCAATACTTCGCCCCGGCCTTTGGCAAGCGAGGGTTGGTTGATAAGAAAAAAAGGGCAATCGCTGCCCAGTTGTAAAGCATATTCCTGTAATTTTTGTTTTGAAATACCCAGGCTAAATTTTTCATTGATCAGGCATAAGGTAAATGCGGCATCTGCCGAACCGCCACCAAGGCCTGCGCCCATCGGGATATTTTTATGCAGGTGTAATTTTATGGGTGGAATGTTGGGGAAGTCATTTTTAATTAACCTAAAAGCTTTTAAACAAAGGTTATCTTCCATTTCTCCGGGAATGGGAAGTCCCGATGTGCTCCATTGTACCGGGGGCGCT
The DNA here is from genome assembly GCA_018266715.1 of Bacteroidota bacterium. GTDB lineage: Bacteria > Bacteroidota > Bacteroidia > Chitinophagales > Chitinophagaceae > Ferruginibacter. The sequence continues at coordinate 1,718 of JAFDZZ010000183.1, read as the reverse complement.
TTTACCGCAGTGTGTTCAATTACTTCAAGAGCATCTTTAATGTTAACGGGGTAAAAAAGGGTTTCCAGGTTGTGGTAGCCATCTGCCCGCCCGGATAAAATGTGTAAGCCAAGGTTTATTTTTGCGTTGGGGAATACAATCAAGCGATTAAGTATTAGGAATGCAGTAAAATCAAAATTTATTTTTTCTCCCGGCTTTTTATTTCATCTCTTATGGCTATTGCCCTGATGTAATCTTCATGTTCCAGCACATCGGTTAATAGTTTGTTGAGTTCATCAAGGCTTAAGTCTTTAAGGTTTTCCTTGCCTGCGGATTCATCTTGTGTGCCTGCGCCTACGGCTTCCATACTGCCTTTTTTGGTTTCGTCATCCAATAAACTACCGGCTTTTTCTAAAATATCTTCGTAGGTATAAATGGGGCAACCAAAGCGTACTGCAAGTGCAAGTGCATCTGATGTGCGGCTGTCAATTTCAATGGTATCATTTTGTGAACTGCAAACCAATTTTGAGAAAAAAATCCCTTCCTGCAAATCGTTAATCACTATTTCATGCAATTCCACATCAAAAGCCGTCATAAAATTCTTCATCAAATCATGCGTTAGCGGGCGCCCGGGGTTGATGCGTTCCAGGGCAACGGCAATGGCCTGGGCCTCAAAGCCGCCAATAACTATCGGCAGTTTTCTAAGGCCGTTAATTTCGCCCAATACTACCGCATAGGAGTGCGTTTGAGTAATACTGTGGCTTAAGGCAACAATTTCCAATTCTATCTTTTTCATAATAGCCCACAACCCTGTACAAGGCTGTTTATTTTAACAAATATAAAGCAATTATTGTTTTACGGTTTTACATTATGAAACCTATCCTAAAGGACAGGTAAGCTAAGGTTTTTCCTGTTAATCGTTTTTGTTGTTTTAAAAACCCCTGGCTCCAAGTTCAATTACTTCGCAATTTTTTATGTGAGCGCCGTCTATATTCAGCCTTACCAGTGTACGTATTTTATGCCAGCCCTGGTTGCCGGCGGCTCCCGGGTTTATATGGAGGCATTGTAGGGCTTCATCATACATGATTTTTAAAATATGTGAATGGCCGCAAATAAATAGTTGGGGACGGTGCTCCTGTAAAGCTTTTTTAGTTTCTGCATTATATTTTGGCGGATAACCGCCTATATGGCGCATGAGTACCTTTACCTTTTCGCAGGTAAATACCCATTGTTCCGGAAATTGATTTCTTATTGAACTGCCGTCAATATTTCCGAATACGGCTTTTAAGGGCTTTAATTGTTTCAGTTCTTCGGCAACATTTTCGCCAAAATCCCCGGCATGCCATATCTCATCGCATTTTGCAAAATGTTCCCCTATGGTTTTATCTAAATAGCCGTGGGTGTCTGATAGTATGCCGATTGATTTCAAAAATGATTAAATTTGGGGTAAAGATAAAATGAGGTAGCTTGTAACATGCCATTTCAACGAAATTTTATTTACGCAATTGATAAAAGAAGGTGGAAGTATTATTTCCTGGTGCTTTCTCTTTGCAAGGGTTTTTGATTTTATAATTAATAATCTTAAAGCAAATTCTTTTATTTAGTTTAAAAATACATTCATGCCACATTATTGTCAATTAGGTAAAATACCCCACAAACGCCATACCCAGTTTCGCAAGCCCGATGGAGGCCTGTATAGCGAACAATTGTTTTCAACGGAAGGATTTAGTAATGATTAT
>JAFDZZ010000182.1:3918-4547 GCA_018266715.1 Bacteroidota bacterium | reverse complement strand
GGTAATACGCATTTTAGAAGAGCCTGTTGAAGTACAATTCCCGGCAGCCTTCAGCCTGCCCGGGAACTATGAGAGGCGCATCAGTTCAGTTGTAAAAACCATTCCGGTTAAAAATAAACAACTAAAAGTGTGCCTGTATGATAACGGCGAAATTGACGGAGATAGCATTTCCCTTATTTTTAACGGTAAGTTGCTATTATCTCATAAGCGATTAACAGCCGAGCCGTTAACCATAACGGTAGATTTGGACAACCACCCTGATGCAATAAATGAATTAGCGATGTATGCAGAAAACCTGGGATCCATACCGCCCAATACCGCTTTAATGGTAATAACCGACGGAACCCAGCGGTATGAGTTAAGGGTAAGCAGCGACTTGAAAAAAAGTGGTGCCGTACGGTTTGTTTATTCCCCTGCAAAGAATGAATAATAGAGGGTACCGTTGCTGCTTGAAGTGGGTTCATCTGCAGGTTTTTTCCATTTGCCCGTTTGCCATTAATGAAATAAATTTGCCCACTTTTTAATATCAACCAGAATTAAATAATTATGCGACAAATTGCATTTAGAGAAGCGTTAAGAGAAGCCATGTCGGAAGAAATGAGGAGGGATGAACGGGTTTTTTTAATGGG
>JAFDZZ010000182.1:0-3866 GCA_018266715.1 Bacteroidota bacterium | reverse complement strand
ACACCCATTGCCGAGTTGGGTTTTACCGCAATTGCCGTAGGCGCCGCACAAAATGGCTTAAGGCCAATTGTGGAATTTATGACCTGGAATTTTGCCGTTTTAGCATCGGATCAAATATTAAATACCGCATCAAAAATGCTGGCTATGAGTGGCGGACAGGTAGGGTGCCCTATTGTGTTTAGGGGAGCAAACGGGAGCGCCGGGCAATTAGGCGCCCAGCATTCCACGGCTTTTGAAAGTTTTTATGCCAATATTCCAGGTATAAAAGTAATTTCTGTAAGCAACCCTTATGATGCCAAAGGCCTTTTAAAAGCTGCCATAAGAGATGATGATCCCGTTGTATTTATGGAAAGCGAAGTGATGTATGGCGAAAAAGGCGAAGTACCCGAAGAAGAATATATTTTACCCATTGGAAAATGTTTTATAAAGCGGAGCGGAAAAGACGTAACTATAGTGTCTTTTAATAAAATGATGAAAGTGGCGCTGGGCGCTGCCGAAGAGTTGGCCAGGGAAGGAATTGAAGCCGAGGTAATTGATGTTGCTACCATACGGCCCTTAGATTGGCACACGATATTGGAAAGCGTTAAAAAAACCAATCGCCTGGTAATTGTTGAAGAGCAATGGCCCTTTGCCTCGGTAAGCTCCGAAATTGCCTATCGCATACAAAAAGAAGGATTTGATTACCTGGATGCCCCAATACGCCGTATTACCAGTGCCGATGCACCTATGCATTATGCCCCAAACCTGGTTGCAGCATATCTTCCGGATGTTCCCCGTACGGTAAAACTGGTGAAAGAAGTTATGTATATGGCAAAATAAAAAGGCTTTTTTTTCGTAAATACCATGGAGATTATAAATGAAAAAGTATATTACTTTATGGTTATTGGTTGCTTTATGTGTTAAAGCCTATCCTCAAAAATTTTTTACCACATTTTTTGTTGGGGCGAGTAATTACAATGGTGACCTGGGTGGCTCCAACCTCTTTTTACGAAACGCACGCCCTGCCTGGGGATTGGGTTTTATGAATGAGATTAATGATCGAATGTTCATAAGGGCCGACTTTACCTACGGTAAAATACGGGGCGATGACAAACTGGGCGATAAAAATAAGTCCCGTAACCTTTCTTTTGAAAGTAATATTGCAGAATTTTCACTGGCTTTTGAATACAGCCTTTTTAATTTATATGATTATAAGGTTTCGCCATACTTCTATGCCGGTGCAGCCGTATTTCAATTTAAGCCCACAACGCATGATAAAAGCGGTAATTACATTATTTTACCCGACTATAATACCGAAGGCCAGGGTTTTTATAAAGACCGTAAGCCTTATAAATTAAGGCAATTTGCCATTCCTTTAGGCGGCGGATTGATGTGGGCCATCACCGACAATAAACGAATAGGCGTTGTTTTTGGGTTTCGCAAAACATTTACAGATTATATTGATGATGTAAGCACCACTTATGTAAGCGCAGCAACATTATCTCAACATTATGGAAATGGGGCAGTGGCCATTGCCTGGCGTGGCGATGAAATTAATGGCGCTGCTTACCCTGCCGAAGGTTCCGTAAGGGGCAATCCTAAAAGTAAAGATGCCTATTTTTTTTCCGGCCTTTCTCTAAGAGTACGGCTGCAAACCAAGGGTAAACGGCGGATGAGTGATTATGGAGTTCCCCGTAAACAAAAAGCCCGTTACGACTGCCCTGCAGCAGTATGGTAACCCTCAGTCTATTTCAATGCCAATTTTTTTCATGAGTAACGAAGCATTTAAACTTGAGCAAATCCCCGGCTTGAGCAAATAGTCAAAATGCAGTTCTTCCCCGCTTACCTGTACATCAAAATGATAGTTTTTAATATTTCCGGGAAATTCTTTTTCTAACCCGGCCAGCGCAACATCATGCGTAGCAATAACTGCAGGTGTTGTTTTTTTTATGAATTGTTTAATCAGCGCTACCGATCCGGTATGCCGGTCAAAAGAATTGGTACCCCTTAATATTTCATCCAGTAAAATAAATACGGGCTCCCGGTTATTTACGTTCTCTAAAATGAATTTAAGTTTTTTTAATTCTGCATAAAAGGTAGAGGTGTTTTCTTCGAGGTTATCGGTAATGCGCATACTGCTCAACAGGTGAACCGGTGAGAGGGAAAATGTAGTTGCACAAACCGGTGCGCCTGCCATGGCTAATACAATGTTTACACCGGCGCTCCTGAGATAAGTGCTTTTGCCCGCCATATTACTCCCCGTGATCAGCATAATTTGATCGTTGCCTTCAATTATCATCTCATTCGTTACTCTTTTATCATGCGGAATAAGCGGGTGCCCCATGTTTTTGGCGCTGAGTTGAAAATGGGTTTCGGTGAATTGAGGTATTGCCCATTGGGGGTGGTTAAACCGTAAAATTGCCAGGCTGCAAAGGGCATCCATTTCACCCAAAGCCTCCAGCCAGTTTTGTATGGATGATGGATTTTTTGCTTTCCATTCCTCCAGGTTTAGCGCCTGCTGAAGATTCCATTGCAGCAACAGGTTGAGTGGAGCAGCCATAACCAGGTTATACCGCATATCCATTTTATGGAGTATGGAACTTAAAGCTTTAATTTTTTTTGATGCGGCTCCGGCAGTGCCGGCATTAAATTGGTTATAGTTTTTTTGTAATAACGGCGCTTCATAATTTTCTTTTTCAATAAGGGCAATCACATCTGCAATGCTGTTCAATTCATTGGTTACCTGTGTGAGTTTATTATGCATGGGCGCCAATACTTTATTTACCTGGAAGGCCACTACACCCATTAAAAACAAAACCAGGTAAAAAGCATTAAGAGGGAAATAACCACCAATGGTAGCGGCTAATGCCAGCAAAGCCATTGCCGGCAGCAAATACCTTAACCATTTCCAATGGCGAAATTGAATAAACGAAGTGGGTTCCTGCATCCAGTTTTCCAGGGTTGAGGCTGTGGCATTCGTAAGTTTTTGCCGTTGGCCGATGCAGCAAAATTGTTGCAGCCAAACCGGTTTTTGGGATAACTCTTTGATGGCTTGTTGCCTGCTTTTTATGAGTTGTAGTGTTGCGGCTTCTTTTAAAAGGCCAGCCAACTTATCGTTTCCCGGCTCTGTAATACTCCGGTTTAGATATTGAAACAGGGATGCATGTCCAAAAATATCCAGGTCATTACTGTAAGGATGGTCCTTGTGCTGATATTGAGTACCCGCTTCAAATTGAAAATATTCTCCCTTTAATGCATTGAGCTCCTTCTCGTTGATATGGATCAGCCTGTCATTATCATCTAAGGCCTGTTTATTGGAAAGGTCTTTGAGTACGAGTTTGGCAAAGAGAATGATGATTACGGTTAATGCGGCCAAAATAGCCCACCATCCTATATTCCATAAAACATATAATGCAAGGATGAGGATCCCTAAAGTTCCCAGTCTTAAGATGCCGAAATTTCTTCTTTTGGTACGCAATAAATTTCTTTCCTTATACAGCGTTTGCAGGCGTTGGTTATAAAATACAGAAGGCATGGGGCAAATGTAGCCGATAAAATGCAAAAAGGCAGCGCCCTAAATGACTGTTACGAAAAGAAAATTAACAAAATATCATTTGAGGATTTTGTAAATTTGCAGGCTGGCTAAAATTGAAAAGTTCAGTTTAACAGGGGCCGTTTTGGTTTTGACAGCAAAGTTCTTTGTAAGTGTAAGCATGTACTGCGTTGCGTAATTAGCAGTTAAATCAGAATACGAAAACTTTAAATGGCAATACTTCGTATGCCATGGCTGCCTAATCAGTAGATTAGCATCCATTGGGGCCGCCGGACTGGTCTTCCTGCTACCGGGCCCGCCGCCGACTCAAAAAAAAACGGGATGCTGCAACCGA
>JAFDZZ010000181.1 GCA_018266715.1 Bacteroidota bacterium | reverse complement strand
TGTTTTTAATTTAATGAAAAACAACGACAGTTCCCACCCCTATCTCATTTCCCTCCATACCCTGGCCAATGTAGAAGCCCAATCGGGAAATTTTACGCAGGCTATTGAAATTGATAAAAAAGGTATCCTCATTACAGAAAAAATAGGCAACGCAGCGCTTAAAACCAGTTTCCAGGACAACCTGGCAAGGTGCCATTTATATTACCTAAAAGATTATGAAAAGGCCAAATATTATTTTAATGAAAACCTTAAAATAGATAAACAACTGAATAACCCGTCGTGGATTGCAGACACTTATATCAACCTGGCAGAAACCTATACCGCCGAAGGCAAATTTGAGGAAGCAGAAAAATATTTAAAGAACGCCATTAACATTTTTACCGAAAGCAAACAATTGAATAATGCTTTGAAGGGTTACCAGGCATTAGCTGCCTTGTATCAACAACAGGGTAAACTTCAAAAGGCCCTCGAAGCTAAAGAAATCTACTTACAGCAATATAAAAAATCATTAAACGAAAAAAGCGAACAATCCTTTGCCGAATATAACATCCTGTTTGAAACCCATAAAAAAGAAAAAGAATTATCCCATGCAAACCTTCAAATTGCTCAAAACAAATTAGCGTCAAAGCAAAAAAATATTTGGTTAATGGCTTTAGCATCAGCAATTCTTATCGGTTTGATCTTTATCCGAAACCAGGCCGTAAAAGCCCATTTTACCAAAAAGAAATTACAATTAGAAAATCAACTCATCCAGGAGCAGGCCCATTCTCAAATACAGCAACAACGGCTTCAAATTTCCCGTGACCTGCACGACAGCCTGGGTGCTCAGCTCACTTTTGTAAACTCCACTTTAGACGGGTTGAAAAACTCAGCCCCACAACTGGACGAAAAAATAAACCTAAAAATAAACTCCCTTTCCAATTTTTCCGAAAACGCCATTGCCGAATTACGCAATACCTTGTGGGTACTCCATTCCAATAACCTTAATTTATCGGATTTAAAAGCAAAAACACTCAATTTTATCAATAAAGCAGCCGAAGCAAAAGACAATATCTGGTTTCACTTTACTTTCGACCTAACCCGTGATGCCCCGCTCAGCTCCAGGCAGGCTATTAATCTTTTTAGAATCATACAGGAAGTGGTAAATAATGCCATAAAATATTCGGGTGCAAAGAAAATAGATATCAATATATCACAGCAGGAAAATTTACTAAAGATGAGCATTGCGGATGATGGTATTGGCTTTGATTATGACAAAGTAAGAACAAGCTCTTACGGCCTTACCAACATTCAAAACCGGGTTGATGAAATAAACGGAAAACTAAAAGTGGAAACCGCCGAAAACCGGGGTACCCAATTCAATATTGAAACCCAATTATAACACATGATACGCATCGCCATTACCGAAGACAATGCCATTGCACTAAAATCCCTGGAAGAAAAACTTGCCGGCTTTAATGATATTGTTATTAAGCATACAGCAAAAAATGGCAGCGAAATTCTTGAAAATTTAAAACAAAACCCGCTTATAGATGTTATACTAATGGATATTGAAATGCCCGTAATGAACGGCATTGAGGCAACACAAAAAATAAAAGAACTATTTCCACAGGTTAAAATTGTAATGATTACCATTTATGACGATGATGATTATATTTTTAACGCCATAAAAGCCGGGGCCGACAGCTATATTTTAAAGGACACCAAAGCAGAAAAAATTTACGAAACCATTACCGATACCTTAAACGGCGGTTCAGTAATGTCGCCTTCAATTGCCATAAAAGCATTGCAATTATTAAAGGGTGCAGTTCATATAAAATCTTCGCCAAAGCAGGAAACGCTGCTCCTCTCCGACAGGGAAACCGAAATACTGGAACAACTCAGCAAAGGAATGACCAATAAAAATATAGCAGAAAAATTATTTATTTCCCCCTTTACGGTTAAACGACATATAGAAAATATTTACAAAAAACTCCAGGCCCAAAACCGTATTGATTTAATTGAAAAAGCAAGAAGGGAAGGTTTACTGTAAAATAATTCCCTTATTTTTTGGGCTGGGATCATTGCTTCATCATTTCATACCTCTTTTTACTTTTAAAAATTGGGCTGCTTAGCCCATTGTATTTGCCATTGATTTAGGAGAATTTTGATTTGTAAAAATCAGTTGCATAACACCTGAAATACTCTAACCCATATCGCCACAATGGCGGTATTTTCAAAAAAATAATGTATGAAGAAGCTATTGACCTTAATCTCATTTGTAATGGCGGCACATTTTTGCAAAGCAAATAATGTAACCACCGCCAACGTTTCTTTGGGCAGCCAAAATACTGCGCTGCACTACAGTATGGTAAAATTTGATATTGCTTGGGAAAACTCATGGCGTACGGTAACTAACGAAAGCAATTATGATGGTTGCTGGGTATTTGTAAAGTTCCGCAAAAAAAACACGTATGCATGGCAACATGCCACTTTTAACTATGTAAGCCCCGGAACTGCAGCAGCATCGGGCCATACCGAACCTTCGGGCAGCACTATAAAAACAGCTGCCGATGGTAAAGGTATTTTTATTTACCGCAACGCCGTAGGTAATGGAAATGTAAATTATACCGGCGCACAGTTGCGCTGGAATTATAATGCAGATGGCGTAGCCGATAATGACAGCGTGGAAATTAAACTTTTTGCCGTAGAAATGGTGTATGTTCCGCAAGGCTCTTTTTACTTAGGTAGCAACGGCACAGAGTCCTATCATTTTCGCCGTGGCGATAAAGACACTTGTTTTGAAGTAACATCCGAAAACGTAATTACAGTAGGTGCTTCGGCTTCCAATTTATATTCTGCATCTCCGGGCACTTTACAAAACGGAACCATCCCTGCCCTCTACCCCAAAGGGTTTAATGGTTTTTGGTGTATGAAATATGAAATCAGCCAGCAGCAATATGCCGATTTTTTAAATACTTTGGATGCAGCCACCGCCACCGCCCGTACACCATTTGGATTTTCATCGGGTACACACCCCAATTTATTACCCAACCAGCCGGAGCGTGCCTTGAACGGTATGAGTAACGATGATGTGCTTTCTTTATTAGACTGGAGCGCATTAAGGCCAATGACCGAACTGGAATATGAAAAAGCCTGCCGGGGCGCAAACCAGGCGCCTGTGCCAAATGAATATGCCTGGGGAAACACAACAATTGAATTTATACAAAACCCAACTGATTTTGGATTAAGCACAGAAACCTGGGCTAGCGGAAATATTGCTTACAACCAATCGGCTCCCATGCGCTGTGGCGCACTGGCAACCAGCACTTCCAGCAGGCAAAGCAGCGGTGGTAGTTTTTATGGCATTATGGAAATGAGTGGAAATGTATATGAGATGGTAGTAAGCGCCGATATTCCGGGCCGGACTTTTATTAGCAAAAATGGAGATGGCTACCTTGGCGGCGCTTCCCAAAATTTTGATGTAGCAGAATGGTTTAATGGCAGCCCGGGATTTTATGGATACCGGGGCGATTATTATGCACAAAGCCCTGCCTACTACAGTTATGCAGCAATATCAAACAGGGTGAGTTATTTTACTTATTATAACAATAGCAGGCTGGCAGGCGGTGGTGGCCGTGGGGTGCGTACCGCAGAATAATTTTTTCACATTTAAAAACAGGAATATGAAAAAAATTCTAAGCATACTGCTATGCATGATCCTCTACACCTACAGCCAGGCGCAAAACAATCCCTTTATTTTTTATGGAGGCTTCGGAGACGGATTGTCAGTAAACAACTATGCACAAACCAGCAGCAGTACCCTGGTAAAAGGTGGAAGTGGCGATGGTTTTACAGCCCAAAGCTTTATACAAACCACTATTGGCACATTAAACCATGGCGGGCAGGGAGACGGGTTTGCAACATTAAACTATGTGCAACAAACCGATAGTACATTAAACCAGGGCGGACAGGGAGATGGATTTGCAACATTAAATTATGTACAACAAACCGATAGCACATTAAACCGGGGCGGGCAGGGAGATGGCTGGGCTAATATTTATTATCCGCTCAATCCTTTACCGGTTGACTTGCTTGCCTTTACCGGTAAAAAAGTGAATGAAGGCCACTTATTAGAATGGAAAACAGACAACGAAATTAATGTTGCCTATTACCAGCTTGAACGAGCCATGGATGCCCGAAACTTCAGGCAGATTAACCAACAAAATGCCAAGGGTAACGGTACTGCTCAAACGAATGCATACAGTTATGTAGATGTAAATCCATCACCAGGTGACCATTATTACCGGCTGCGGATTAAAGATATTGATGGAAAAGAAAAGTTCAGCAATATTGTAATGCTCAGGGTAACAGATAAGGGCAAAACCAGTTTCAGTATTTTTCCCAACCCAACGGCAGACCTGCTTAATTTGAAAATGAGCGGTATTGCCCCTTCGGAGAAGGTACAGCTAAGCATTATTGATACTAAAGGGAGCCTGGTTTACAAAGGAGTTGTAACGGGCAACCAGCAAGCTCAAATAGCCGTACAGGCTTTGGCAAAAGGAACTTATATCTTATCCATATACTATTACAACAAACAGGAGTCTATCCGCTTTGTAAAACAATAGAACGTTTCTCTGGTTCTTCTTCATACCTAAGCCCGGAAAATTTCCGGGCTTTTTTTATACAGCGCACTCTTTATATTCAACTCTTCAATACAGCGCCTTGTACTTCCCCCTTTTCAATTAGCACTTCAATATACTCGTTTCGTCCGCTGGATACCGAAATACCCACATAATCCACAGCAACCGGGAATAATTTATGCGTACGTTCCACCAGCGCCAGGGTTTGAATTTCGGCAGGAGAAAATCCCAAAAGTAATTTTAAGGCAAATGACATGGTGCGGCCGCTATTGGCAACATCATCTATTAATATTACACACTTTTGCTTTAAATCGGTTGGGTCACTAAGTTTAATTTCGCCGGGATCTTTTTTATTCATGGAAAGCGACAGGGTAAAAATGGCGCCCTTAAAATTTTCTGCCAGGCAGGTGGAAATTTTTTGAGCAATAAAAAAACCATTTTCTTTAATGCCAATGAGCACAATTTCTTTTTGGTTATAATGCCGCTCAGCTATTTCCATGGCCATGCGGTAAATTTTTTTTGCAGCGGTTTCCTGGTCTAAAATCATATACAAATGTATTTATTTGGCAGCAGAATTATTTATCTTAGCCATTAAATAAGCGTTATGCATTTTATCCCACAGGTACTTTTTGTCCTTATATCGGGTTTAGCGGTGTGGCTATTTGCCAAAAATATCGTTCAAATCAAAAAAAATATTCTTTTGGGCAAAGAAGAAGACTTATCGGATCATGCATCCTTAAGATGGAAAAATGTGCTCCTGCTTGCCTTTGGCCAAAAAAAAATGTTCCGGAACCCGCTGGTGGCTTTTTTGCATTTAATTGTTTATGCCGGGTTTATCATCATCAATATTGAAGTATTGGAGATTGTATTGGATGGTTTGCTGGGTACGCACCGGCTTTTTTTAAAACCACTGGGCAGCTTATATCCTTTATTAATTAACTGCTTTGAAATTTTGGCGCTGCTGGTAATTATTAGTTGTGCTGTTTTTTTAATTCGTAGAAATATCATAAAACTTCGCCGTTTTATCAGTAAAGATTTAGACGGATGGCCACGCAGCGATGCCAATTATATCCTGTTTACCGAGATTATTTTAATGAGCCTTTTTCTTACCCTGAACGCCACCGACCGTTCCCTGCAACTGCAGGGAGCCGCTCATTATTTAGATACCGGCAGTTTTATCGTATCGGGCAAACTGGTTCCGCTATTTCAACATCTTTCTCAAGGCACATTAATTGGCATTGAAAGAACCTGCTGGTGGCTGCATATTATTGGCATTTTTGCCTTTTTAAATTATTTACCTTACAGTAAACACCTGCATATTTTACTGGCTTTTCCCAATGCATATTATGCCAGCCTTAAACCCATGGGTGAAATACAAAATATGGAAAATGTACAAAATGAAGTTAAGTACATGATGCAGCCCGAGCTGACGCCACCGGCTTCCGGCGAACCTGCATCCATGAAATTTGGCGCCAAAGATGTATTTGACCTAAGCTGGAAGAGCCTGCTGGATGCCTATAGTTGTACCGAATGTGGCCGTTGCAGCGCTGCCTGCCCGGCAAACCAAACCGGAAAGTTACTGAGCCCAAGAAAAATTATGATGGCCACCCGTGACCGGCTGGAAGAAGTTGGAAAAAATATTAAAGCCAATGGATCATTTAAAGATGATGGCAAAACTCTATTACATCAATATATCAGTACAGAAGAGTTGAGGGCCTGCACCACCTGCCAGGCCTGCGTTCAGGAATGCCCGGTAAGCATCAGCCCATTGCAAATTATACTTGAGCTGCGCCGCAACCTTATTATGGAAGAAAGCAATGCTCCGCAGGAATGGAACGGCATGTTCAGCAATATTGAAAATAATTTTGCTCCATGGAAATTTAGCCCGGATGAAAGGGATAAATGGGCCAAAGAGTTTTAATGTGGTTTTAATTTCAGGTGGTCCACATCTTCGTCTTTTATATTTTCCATTTTTTTGATGGCGTTTTTATTTTGCAACATTTTCCATAATTGCAAAAGTGCAGTTATGGTAAATACGCCGCCAATCACCCAATTGATATATTGTGAACTGTTTTTAAT
>JAFDZZ010000180.1:4418-6994 GCA_018266715.1 Bacteroidota bacterium | reverse complement strand
GCTATTGATAGGATAAATGTGAAAATGCAGAAGCCGGCAATAAATTTACTGCTAAAATTGCAATAAATAACCTTTTATTGAATGATTAATTTTGGGAGCATAAGTACAATATAAAATTTAAAAAAATTTCAGAAAGGCGGCTATACTATGCATCACGGGTTAGGTCATAGTGTTATAAATCCTATTCAAGTACAGCAAAAGTTACGGGTTGCCTTCGGATAGCAATTTCGGGTTTGCCATCAATGGTTGCCGGTATACGGTTGGGAGAAACCTTTAACAGGCGGATCGCTTCTTTTTCCATCCCATATCCATAATTTGTTTCGGCCTTTATATCCGATATCTTACCATCTTTTGAAACAACAAACTGAACAATTACTTTGTAAGTGCCGTGTTGGGCCCTGTATTGATTTCTCAGTAAACCTTAAATTTTGCATTAAAAATTTGGCCTATTCCTGTGGCCCGCCGGGAAAGCTGGCTTCAGTTCCCAAATTTTCGGTATATATTTTATTGCTGCTGTCTGTAACATTAGCTTCTGTGTTTGCAACCTGTCCGTTAACGTACAATGAAACCAGCATGAAAAATAATGAAGTAATATAGGCTTTTGCCATGGGTGACTCTATTTCTAATAATAATTGCTGCTCTTTAGGCGACTTTATTATTGAGGCAAAACAGCTGTAGATTTTATTTTCGAAATATTGGGATCCAAATTTATTTGATAAAGTTCTTCATCTTCCAGGAACTTTTTATCTTCGTTTTTATCATTTTGTATCGTTAATAATATTCCTGCTCCCCCTTTATTAAGCCTCCAATTAGTAACGTTCATACCATTTGGGGTTATTTGTTTTGCCCCGGTTCCATCTTTTTTTGATACAAAAAGATACACTGGGTCATCAGAATCAATAAGGCCATCATTATTGTAGCTGTCTGTTTTTACTGCAAATACAAGAACATCTTTTGCAATACCGCTGCTAATGCTTCGTTGATAATAATAATTATCATACATTAATGTTTGCATTGTATTGATTACAGGGTAAACCCCAATTAAGGGTAAGTTAAATATTTTTACCAGTTTTTCGGTTGAATCGTTAAAGATATATGCGTTCGACCAAAGCGTAACTTCTCCAAAATAACTCGAAAATTCCTGTGGGCGATTTTCTGTGGCAAACTTTGTTTTCTCCGTTTTATTTGGCTGGCCGCCTAAAATAAAAAATTGTGAACTGTCTATCCGTAAAGAAAAGGCATAACCACCAAGAGGACTAAATTTAAACTGGCCCATGCAGGATAGAACAGAAAAGGAGCAGGCAAGGAAAAAAAAGAATTTTAATTTTTTCATATACTGATTATTATAGGTTTACGAACCCGGTTTTTGAAAAGTAGGTTAACCGGTTTTTGAAATGGATTACCGAATTTAATAAAAAATGAGATTAAATAAAACACAATTACCGCCATAGATTATTGTAGCCTCTTCCGGAAGCCCTATATTTTTAAGGGGGAAATATTATTGCCGCCCAAGAATTTGCATCACTTCGGTATATAAGCCATTTGCCGTTACTTCATCCATTCCGCCGGCAAGTTGTGTAGCTTTGCCGCCTGCCTCTACATCTACCGAATAGCTGATTTGCTCAAGTGCATTTCTAATATCAACTCCTGCTCCAACACCGGTAGGAACGGTTTGACCCGTGAGTTGAACTTTTGGTGATTTATCATAAGCATTACGGATAATAACCCGGTGAATACTTGAATTTGAAATCGTTTGTCCATTCACTTCAATAGCATTGGGGCTTACAAAAAAACTGCTGGCATTACGGTGATTTTTCTTTCTCAAATCTAATTTCAAATAGGCCCACACGGCAATACCAATAAATACAATATAAGACAGGGTCATGTTTATCGTAGATGTCAGCATTGCAGCTAAAAAAGCGATTAATAGAATAAGAAAAATACCGGCACAGCCGGCTAAAGTTTTAGGAGCCGGGGTAACCTGGAACTGAAAACCATCTCCTCTTGCTGTTTTTGCATATTGGGCTTGTTTCATAAAAGATTATTTTATTTTTTAAATTAGGGGGTGGTTTCCTGCAGGCAATTGTAAATATAATTTTTATTTTTAATAAAACAACTTTGCCGGGAATTAATTTTTTACCACTAACGGCCAAAAATTTTACAGTTAAAAATGGGTTTATCTAACCCGGATTACGGCAGGAGATATGGTTGGAAACGGATACAGCATTATTTTACTGAATCAGTAATTTTTCAGTTATTACCGCTTCACCATTAATAATCTTTACAAAATACAGTCCCCTGGGTAATGTGGAAACATCTACCTGTAAATCAATTTGATGGGTAAGCCATTGCTTTACCTGTTGCCCGTTACTATGATATAAAATTATTTTAGTTGCGTTGTTATTGTTTTTGGTTAAATAAATATGCAGCAAAGCATGGGCCGGGTTGGGCGTTATCAGCACTTCGTAGCCGGGGTTAAAGCTAATGGTTTTAACGGGGGTAAAATTTGAATTTTCGTTGAGGTCAATTTGGTTGATGCGGTAATAGTTCAGCCCGAAAATTGGGGCATCATCCCA
>JAFDZZ010000180.1:0-4354 GCA_018266715.1 Bacteroidota bacterium | reverse complement strand
GAACGCTGTACTTCAAAGCGGCTGCTGTTAACCTCCTGGGCGGTTCTCCAACTGAGTTTAACCCGGGTATTCATTTTTTGTGCATCAAAGCTGGTAAGGCTTACCGGAACTACAATTTGATCGTTGCGGGTGTACCAAATTGGAGCGCTAATGATCCTGGAACTGCCATTTGTGATGTCGGCATAATAGTAACCGGTGAACCCATCGGGGAGGTTAATATCGGTATAAGTTAAGGTATTGCCGGTTACGCTATAAATAGCTGTGGCATTTATTCCGCTTCCGGGTGCGCCATGCATTAAGGTTATTACGGCATTGGAAGTGGAGTTTGTGGCATCGGAAAGGCTGATATTAATGACTGGCGCATAGCGATCGGCAAATTGGCTTCCCATCATTTTGGTATTGATGCTAAAGTCAAGCTTGCTGTCACAATCTTCGGTAGCATAAAAATTCATATTCCGCATGGCTTTTATGATATCGGTTTTGGTTAATGCCGGCGCTACAACTGCGGTACGGGTGTAGGAAGTTTTTCCAAAAGTGGTATTATGATTATCGTGGTCAATCAAGGGCCCTAAATGGTAGCCCCGGGACAGCATTATTTGATAGTAAGGTAAATAATACATAGAAGTGGGTGGATTGCCGTAAGTGGTATTGCTGGAAAAAGCCGGCCCGCTGGCAACAGCAGTGCCTACAATAGCGTCATCGGCCACGGCATTGTAGGTATTGGCTATATCCCCAAAATCTGTAAAATCGGGATGCGCCAGGGTGGCAAATGTATTTTTTGCAATGCGATCATTAATAGTTTTAAAGAGGCCATTGGCGCCGGTGTAATCATTTTTTGCTACAAACACATCATAGTTGTTGCCTGGTACGCCACCCACATTGGTCTCCCACCCAAATAATTCATCCATATTATCTCCATACACCACTACATGTCCACCGCCGGAAATTACACCCCATTCCATGCCATACAGCGCTAAAAAATTAGGATGGTTTTGGCTGAAATTATTGGCTTGCTGTGAACCCAGGTGGTAGTTGCTTTTTAGGGTTCCGGGATTATTGTTAAACGAGTAATGATTGTGCTCGGAAATGCCTAAAAAATCCATGCATTGTGCGCCCATGGCAAATAGATAATCATCTGCTGGGGTGTAACCCGGGTTATCTTTATTGCCATCGGAATAATCTGAATGAGAATGAAGGTTTCCAAAATACACCTGGTTGCCGGTAATACTGGTGGTTACATTTCCGGTAAGCGGAGTCGTGGTTAAATATTGCTCACCCTGGCTGCAATTCGTATTTGCAGCAAATATGTAAAAATAATAGGTACTGGCCGGAAGTAAATTTTGGATTACAATACTGGTTTGATTGCTGTTGGCTATTACCATAGCATTGCCTATTAAATCTCCGGCTGCATAGTTGGTATTATCGGCCGGTATTGCCGTGAGGGCAGGGTAGCTGCCCTGGATAATAAGGTAGCTGTTGGCATCGTTTACCGGTTTAAAATTTAGGGCAACGGAGTTTGTGGTTGCCTGCAATACCAACTGGCCGGGCTGGCTGCCTGGTTTTATACAAGGCTGCTGCGCTTGTATAACGATGGGATAAATAAATACAACTGTATAAAAAAATAGGAATAAGGTTTTTTTCATTTCATATATTTTCCCCCGGCTATAGGTTTCAATAGCCCTTGCCGTTAGCTTAACTTAAAATAGGGGATAGAAAATAGTTTTATGGAAAACCAGGTTAGTAAACTAAACCATACCAAATTTTCTCTTCAGGTGTGGAAGGCTGTAAAGATAAAAAATGAATGCAGGAATAGCAAATATAAAAATACAGGAGCGCAGGAAATACTCTTGTGAATAAAACGTATTTTATTTCCACACAAAAGGATGCTACAACTTAGTCTTTTAGATTCAAATTGTGATTAGGGTTGCTGTAAATTTTGCTGAACTTTTTTAAGGCAACGTTCAATCATTTCCACTGCTTCATCTATCGTTTCTTTTTTGGTACGGAAGGCTAAAATGGCCATACGAATTACAAAACGCCCATCAATAATGGAAGAACTTAAAAACACCGCTCCGTCCCGGTGAATTTCCTGCATGAGTAGCCGGTTGTTTTGATCTTCATCCAATATAAAAGGGTACCAAAAATAACTTACCGATAAATCGGGCTCGGGCCCTGTACAAAAGCCACGCTGGTTTAATTGAATTCTAAAATATTTTGTAAGGAGCAGTTTTTCTTCCAGGCAGGCAATGAAGGGTTCGGTGCCGTGCAATTGCAAGGGCAGCCACACCCGTAAGCCCCTAAAATGTTTGGTAAGCTCTGGCGAAAGATTGGCCGGGCTTTTCAATAGTTCTACATTATTCGCATCCTGCATATAGTTGGCCGTGTAGTAATGAGAATGAAGCACCGCATCACTGTCTTTTACCAAAACAGCCCCAACACCGTAGGGCAGAAATAATCCTTTGTGGGGATCAACAATCAACGAGTCGGCACGTTCTATTCCTTTGAACAATTCTTTTTTGGAACTTAGAATAAAAAAACCACCATAAGCCCCATCTATATGAAACCACAAATGATGTAGCCCGGCCACATCGGCTATTTCGTTTAGCGGGTCAACGGTTCCCGTATCGGTTGTGCCGGCTGTTGCTATTATTAAAAACGGGTTAAGGCCGTTGGCTTTATCTTTAATAATAAGTTCGTTTAAACTATTTGGAATAATCCGGTGCTCTTTGTCTATCGGGATATAGCGAATGATCACATCTTCCAAACCAATAATACGCAGCGCTTTTTGTGTGGAGTGGTGCACCTGTTCACTTAAATAAACCACACTGCCGGTAATTTTTTCATTTTTTATTTGGAATTTATCCCTTGCGGCGGTAAACGCTATCAGGGTAGATACCGAACCCCCGGATGTTAAACAACCCACGGAATTTTCGGGAAACAAAAAAACAGATTTTAACCAATCCACCACTTTGTTTTCCATGTGGGCAGCGCCGGGTGATGCAAAATAAGCGCTGGCAAATGGATTGGTTACCGCAACAATAAAATCAGCAAGAGCCGATGCAAACACACCGCCACCGGGAATATAACCCAGGTGTTTTGGCGAAGCGGCGTTAATTCCATTTTCGGCAACCTCTGTTTGATATTGAAGCAACAAGTCCCCGATAGCTGATGTGTTGTTTTTAATGGATAAATCAGCAACTTCTTTTTCCACAAATCCTTTTACCTTGTCTAATCCTGAAATAAACCGGTTTGCATAAGCAGCAACTTCATTTAATAAAGCTTTTCTTTCTGCTTCAGCGGGGTTGAGTTTACCTGAAGAAATGGCTAATTGGCTGAGTTCCTTTACAATCTCATCTGTGTTCATAAAAAAGGGTTAATCTAATGGGGTCCCGGATGTGATGGCAATTCTATTCCATCCGTTAATGGCAACAATTGTCATCATCACGGCAGCCAGTTCTTGGTCGGTAAGTTGCGCTTTTGCCGCATCAAAAACAGCATCGGGCACAGGCTGGTTTGCAATTAAAGTCATGGTTTCGGTAAGCTCCAGCACAGCCCTTTCTTTGGCAGTGTAAAGTTCGGTTTCTTTCCAGGCATCAAGTAAAAACAGGCGCTGCGTAGTTTCGCCATCTTTGAGGGCATCTCTTACATGCATATTTATGCAATAGGCGCAACCGTTAATTTGAGAGGCCCTTGTTTTAATCAGTTCAAATAATTTTTTATCTAAACCGCTTTCTGCAAGATATTTTTCAAGCCCCAGCATGGCTTCAAATGCTTTGGGGTCTGCTTTGGAGAGGTTAAAACGTTGTTTCATGATTATTTTGATTTATTAGAATCGTTTTTCAT
This sequence comes from Bacteroidota bacterium, assembly GCA_018266715.1. Lineage (GTDB taxonomy): Bacteria > Bacteroidota > Bacteroidia > Chitinophagales > Chitinophagaceae > Ferruginibacter. Next base: position 511 of record JAFDZZ010000180.1, on the reverse strand, counting down.
TTTCCATTCCACCCGGCCAAACCCAAACAAAGGGTTGCCGGCAAATGCATTAACGAAGATAAACACAAATGCTGATTTTGATTTACCAACCTGAGATCGTGGTATTCGATTTTCCGTAACAGTGAATTAGGCGAAGTTTTATTTTGGATGCAGGAGCCCTGACGTTTACAGCCAGGGTGGCAGATGAATTTCAATAAAGGTGGATTGTCGTCCAATGGTTTGCGTATTGGTGCTGGTGGCGATTTCGGAGCACTACACTGTCTACCTGAATAAAAGGTTAATAGGAGAACTCAACTTCAATTTTGCACATCACCGCCAATTGAGGCAACATGCTGTTGGCAGCAGTGCTTCCTTGTCTGCGGTGGTTTGTCAGTCTATTTGCTGTTGCTCTTTTCATTTTCTTTTGTCGTGAGGTGGGGAGTTTTAAAAATTTCTTTTCTCTCGCGTTGGCTTTGCAAACTCTTTGACAAAGCTTTGGTCTGTGCTTGGGCTTGTGCGGCTTGCAAATGTG
>JAFDZZ010000017.1 GCA_018266715.1 Bacteroidota bacterium | reverse complement strand
AATGCAAATACAACGCATGGTATTTTCAACGGGATACAATCGTTAAAACAATTAATGAGGGATGGCGTAAGGATAGATGCCTGCGAAATAACCGACTGGCCTGCATTTTCGTGGAGAGGTTATATGATTGATGTGGGAAGAAATTATATGTCCATGAACTTGCTAAAACAGCAAATTGATGTTATGGCCATGTACAAACTCAATATTTTTCATTTTCATGCAACCGAAGATATTGCCTGGCGCTTTGCAATTAAACAATATCCTCAGTTAACTGCACCTGAAACCATGCTGCGAAATAAGGGAATGTATTATACCGAAGCAGAAATAAAGGAATTGATTGCATACTGTAAAGAAAGGCACATCAGCTTTGTTCCGGAAATTGATATGCCCGGTCATAGCGCAGCATTCAAAAGAGCTATGAAAACGGATATGCAAAGTGATTCGGGACTGGTATATGTAAAAAATATCCTGAAAGAATTTATTACCACTTATGATTTACCCTATATCCACATCGGCGCCGATGAAGTAAAAATCACAAACAAAAGTTTTGTTCCCGAAATAACAAATTACATTGAAAGCCTGGGTAAAAAAGTAATTGGCTGGCAGCCTGGAGGAAATTTTACTGCAAGTACTATCAGGCAACTATGGATGGATGATAATGCACATCATACCACCAACAATCAAATTCAATTTATAGATTCAAGGCATTTGTACCTCAACCATATTGACCCATTGGAGGCAGTTACAACTATTTTTAACCGAAAAATTGGCGACAAAGAAAAAGGTGATGCAACAACATTAGGCGGCACTATTTGCATGTGGCCCGACAGGGCAGTGGCTAAAGAAGAAGATGTGTTGCGGATGAACCCTGTTTATCCAGGTATGCTGGCTTTTGCCGAAAGAATCTGGCGTGGCGGAGGAAAAGCCGGATGGATTGCCAATATTGATGACGGTGATAAAAAAGGCTTTATTGATTTTGAAAACCGCTTACTCGATAATAAAAAACAATTTTTCAAGCATAAAATTTTTAATTACGCAAAACAATCCAACCTTGTTTGGAAATTGTATGGGCCTTTTGAGAATGGCGGAGATGTAAAAAAACAATTTTTTCCCGAATCAAAAAACTGGAGTGAAGCACAGGCAAAAGTTTATAAAGAAGTTACAGGCGGCAGCATTGTATTGCGTCATTGGTGGGCGCCACTAATTAAGGGAGCCATTGATAACCCCGAAGACAGCAGCAGCTGGTATGCCACTACAAAAATCTGGGCCGATGAAGACGGCGAAAAAAAATTCTGGATTGGTTTTAATAATATTTCCCGTTCACCTGCAACGGATTCTCCTCCACAAGATGGATGGGATGATAAGGGCAGCACTATATGGGTAAACGGGATTGTAATTAAACCTCCACATTGGCTAAGAGCCGGGCAAAAAGGCAACTCTGAAATCCCATTAATTGATGAAGGCTATGAGTATCGTAATCCAACGTCAATATTTTTAAAAAAAGGATGGAATGATATTTTAATAAAAGCGCCTGTCGGCAGTTTTAAAGGAAAAGACTGGCAAAATCCTGTAAAATGGGAGTTTACTTTTGTTCCACTGGATTGAAATATCTGGTTTAAATTACTACTTCTTCAAGCCTGGCAAGGCTTTCATAAAAACAGCACTCAAATTTCCTCATTGCGAAAACGAGTTTCCCTTTAGCGAGTTGTTACATAAGCAACCCTTACTTTCTTTGCTTCCAAACAAATTAAGGATATGAGTTTTTTATACAATACAACTAAAATTAGGAGAAATATTACTGCCCTATCGGCTTTATTAATTTTTACAATTACAGCCAATGCACAATCCGGCAACCTGCAGGGATTTATAAAAACAAGCGATGGAAAGCCCGCCGCAGAAGTAAATGTACAGCTAAAAGAAATTAAAAAAGGAACAATCAGCAAAACAGACGGCTCGTTTCAAATTTCAAATATTCCTGAAGGAAAATACCATATCATTTTATCGTTTGTGGGTTTACAAACAATTCAAAAACCGGTTAGCATCACAAGCAATCAAACTTCCAGCTATAATTTTAAATTATTGGAAAATGAAACCGAGCTAACGGAAATAGTTGTTTCGGCCAATAGATCTATCAATGATATTCCGGCATCAATTGGCAAACTGCCCATCAAGCCCATGGATCTTCCGCAAGCAGTGGTAACCGTAAGTGAAACCACTATTAAAAACCAGCAGGCGCAGCGCCTGAGTGATGTAATTAAAAATGTAAATGGCGTTTATCTCGGCACCACAAGAGCAAGTACACAGGAAAGTTTTTATGCAAGAGGTTATAGTTTTTCATCCACCAATATGTTTAAAAACGGTTCAAGGGTAAATACCGGCGCAATGCCCGAAGTAAGTTCATTGGAGAGTGTGGAAATTTTAAAAGGCAGCGCCGCCATTCTTTACGGCAATGTGGCTCCGGGTGGCATTTTAAATATGATTACCAAAAAACCAAAATTTGATTTTGGAGGAGAAGTAAGTTTGAGAGCAGGAAGTTACAATCTCATTAAACCTGCTATTGATATTTACGGGCCGCTCAGTAACAAAATTGCTTACCGGGTAAATGGTACATTTGAATCGGCAGACAGTTACCGTGACCAGGTTTCTTCAAAACGGTATTATATAAATCCTTCTTTGCTTTTTAAATTAGGCAGCCGTTCGGAACTAATTGTAGAAGGCGATTTTCTGAAACATGAATTCACTCCCGATTTTGGAACCGGTACTTTGAATGATTCGACCAAAGGTATCCGTCCTGCTACCATTGCCGATGTACCCCGATCAAGATTTATGGGCACCAACTGGCAGTATAATAAGACCTATCAAACAACGGCATCCGTTACATTCAATCATTCATTTAACCAAAACTGGAAACTGAACACTGTATTATCTTATCAACAATACAAAAGAGATTATTTTGCTGTGGAAAGAATACAGGCTTTGTACGACCCCCAACCGGGAACATGGGCAAGGCCATTAGGTCGTGTGGATACAAAAGAAATATATTTCACGGGCCAGCTCAACCTGAATGGCCAGTTTAAAACCGGTAAAGTGGCGCATATTTTATTAGCCGGCGCCGATGCCGATCATTATATCACCAACACTTACAATTACGATATTCAGGGAAAGATTTATGATACCATCAACATTCTGGATCCCAACAAATTTGTACAACGTACAGATATTCCTGTAGCAAACAGGGTTACATTAGTGGAAACGCCAGTGAACCGGTTCGGCGCTTATGTGCAGGATTTAATCAGCCTAACGCCAAAAATAAAATTACTGGCAGGTGTTCGCTGGTCGTTGCAGGAATCGCCATCCAACAGCACTACTTATTTGCAAAAAAACGATTCTATAGCTAAAGGAAAATTTGCTTCGGCCAGTGCATTTTCTCCAAGAGTGGGATTGCTGTACAGGTATAAACAAAACACATCGTTCTTTGCAAGCTACTCCAATTCATTTGCTGTAAATACAGGATTGGATATATACAATAATACCTTACCGCCATCCATCATTGATCAATATGAACTGGGTGTAAAAAATATTTTTTGTAAAGTAAGATTAACGGTAAACCTCACCGCATATAAAATTATAAATAACAACCTGGCGCAAACCGCACAGTTTGATAAAGACGGCAACCCCAATAGCAACAGCAACCTAAAAGAGCTTACCGGGCAAACCAGCAGCAATGGCATTGAGTTGGATGTGATGGCAAATTTTGTAAAAGGCCTTTCTGTAATTGCAGGTTACAGTTATAATGATATGCACTATACCAAAACTCCGGGTAACAAAGGAAGTTATGTAGAAGGCGAAAGGTTGGTAAACACACCGGCACATACGGCAAATGGAAGCGTATTCTATACCTTCAGCCGTGGTAAATTAAATGGATTGAAGATCGGCGCTTCGGCATTTTATGTAGGCAAACGTTTTGGCGGCTGGAACAATACCATTCAGCAAACACAAAATTACTCAAGGCTCATTCCTGTAGATGGTTTTGTGACTGTTGACCTTTCTGCCGGATACAGCATCAAC
>JAFDZZ010000179.1 GCA_018266715.1 Bacteroidota bacterium | reverse complement strand
GTGCCCAGGACTGGATTCGAACCAGCACACCTCGCGGCGCCGCCACCTGAAGACGGTGCGTCTACCAATTTCGCCACCTGGGCAGTTTTGAAACGGGGTGCAATATTACATCAATCGGCCAACCTGTCCAAAATACGCTGAAGATATTTTTTCTTATAATAATAGTCTTTTAACCGGCTCAATTCATTTGTGGAATAATCAGCATCAACCCGTCCGCATAAAATATCGTTTACCTCATCTTCCAGCTTTTGCTGCCATTGCATTACCATTGCTCCGGCCTGTTGCCCATCGCCGATGGCTTCATTAATTTCGAGCATTTCCATCAAAAAATCATTGGGTAAGTTGTATTTTTCATCGGGTTGAATGACCTCTTTTTGCTTAAGAAAATATTCCAGCGTTTTATGCTTGTCTTTAAAAATACTATAGGCCCTATTAATATGTGCCGATTGGGTCTCAGCATCATCCTGCTCTTCATTGCTTTGTTTTGTAAAAAAATCGGGGTGAAATTTTTTTTGCAATTGAATGTACTTTTTTTGCACCAGGGTATGATCAATACGGGCTTTAAATGGCAGGTCAAATAGTTCAAAATAATTCATGTGGCAAAGTTAGTATATTCCGTCCGTCCTGTTTAACTTGCGCACACAATTCGATTGGCTATGCTATATATTGGTTTAATAAGGGAAGGAAAAGTACCTGCCGACAACAGGGTGGCGCTTACGCCTGCACAATGCAAATGGATCCATAAAAACAGGGCGGATATAAGAATTATTGTTCAAACCAGCCCCAACCGGTGTTTTAGCGATGCGGAATATCAAAGAGCAGGGATAGAAGTTAAAGAAGATTTAAGTGAATGTAACTTCTTATTTGGTATAAAAGAAGTACCGGTAAATATGCTTATGGCCGATAAAACGTATTTATTTTTCAGCCATACCAAAAAACTTCAGCCGTATAATAAAAAAATGTTACGGGCTATTGTACAAAAAAACATAACCTTAATTGATTACGAATGCCTGGAGCATTCCGATGGTACAAGGATTATTGGCTTTGGTTTTTTTGCCGGGGTAGTGGGCGCCCATAATGGCATGATGGCATTTGGAAAGCGTACCGGAAATTTTGAACTGCAAAGAGTCAATTCATCTAAAAATCTTCAATACCTTATCCACACCTATTTTGGCCTGCATTTGCCGGCTATTAAAATTGCCGTAACCGGAAGCGGTAGGGTTGCCCACGGCATTTTGGAAATTATGAATTTAATGGGCATTCATGAAGTAGAACCGGAAGATTATATTTCCAGGAATTTTGAATACCCGGTTTATGTACATTTAAAAGGCAGTAATTTATACCGACATCGGGAAACCGGTAAATATTCCCGAATGGATTTTCACCAAAACCCCAGGCAATACAGCTGCCTGTTTTCAAACTATTTACCGTTTACGGATATTATTATGAATGGTGTTTATTGGGATGCGGATATTCCCCGCTTGTTTGAAATAGATGATATGAAAAGCCCTAGTTTTAAAGTACAAACCATTGCAGATATTACCGATGATGCCCATGGCTCTATACCGGCAAATTTAGGCGATGCCACTATAGAAGATCCGGTTTATGGCGTAGATAAAAACAGCTTTGAAAAAACGGCACCTTATTTAAAAAGTTCGGTTGATATTATGGCTGTTGGTAATTTGCCCAATGAACTGCCCAAAGATGCCAGCCGGTATTTTGGCGAACAATTGATAAAATACATTATGCTGCCCTTAATTGAAGGAAACTCGGAAATTATTGATAAGGCCACTATTGTAAAAAACGGAAAAATAACCAAACCCTATGACTATATGAGCGACTTTGCCTATAACGATTAGCTCATTATAACATTATATTCCACTTCAATTGCTCCTTCCACTGGCGGCTGTCTTCATCATCATCGTCGCCTCTTCCCCAATCTTTGGTGCGTTCCGTAATCAAATCATTTAAGGCAACTTTGGTTAAGGTTTTTTTAGATTCAATGGGTTTAATCACAGTTTCATTCACGCTATTCACCATCACTTTAGTTGCAATCCATGAAGTGTAAAGCCGGGGAATGGTAAGCCCCAAAATCATTCCGGGCAAGCCCTGTACGGAACAAGGCCCGCCGGAGATTACAATTTCATCGGTATAAAAAGCAAATACATACACACTGTCCATAATTATACCCACGGCTTTACGGCAGTTAAAACCCGCAATTACCCGGCTTTCATTTACCAGTTTCCAGTTAATTTTTTGTATGGAATCGGCAATATTAAATTTAGTGCCAAACATTTCTTTTGCACTGCTGTAAATACCGGCATTATGATCAAAATACCAAACGCTTCCTTCATCATTTCTGCGGAACCATTCCGGCATTTTTTCCTTTTCATCCCAATGATCAAATTTGTAAAGGCTTTTATTTCCTGAAAAAATAAACTGGTAATACCCCGTACGAAACTTGGGAAACTGGTTTTTCATCATTTCAGCCATGGGGTTTGTACCCATGGTTTTTTGAATATTGGTTTTTACTTCAAATTCAATTACCGCTTTATCAATAAACGTTTGCGCTTTCAGTAAATGGCTTTGGGCACAAACAAAGAAGGTTATAATTAAATACTTTTTCATTTCAATAAAAAATTTATTTGGGTAAGGCAATTATACCTGGTGATGCCGGTTCTTCTTTGGGTTTGGGGCCTTTATTTTTAAAGTCCCACCTAAAGCCCAGCATAAAATATCTCTTCAAACGGTCGTTGCGTTCCTCATAATAATTATTTCCGTTAAAATTACGGTCAAACCCTATGTTTTGATTTAATAGATCTCTTACCTGCAGGTAAACGGTAAACTCCTTATTTTTAAAGGTTCGTTGTAATTTTACATTCCACATATTATTATTTAAGGAACTGCCGGTTTCGGTAACTTTACCCCTGTAATAAAAATTATAATCAGATTGTATGGACCAGTCTTTTTTATAATATACCGTACCGTTAAAATCTAAAGTATAGCTGCTGTATTTGCTCCGGGTATTGCTTTGCGAGTTGGTATTGCTGCTGATATTAAAGGAATTACCCAGGCTTAAATCATATTTATTTTCTTTTGACTTTTGCAGGTCAAGCCCTAAGCCTCCTGAAAAGGTTTTGCTAAAGCTCAATTGAGAATTAATGATATCGGCAAACCGGTTATAATTCAGGTTGGGGCTTAGGTTTAACCGGATATCAGCCTTTTTCAATTTTATACCCAAGCCGGAATAAAGGCCAATACTCCAGTTTCCGTTGGTATTAACGGGTTGAGTTATGGTAAACCCGGTTTGTGGGTTAATTTGCCTGTTGTTAGTAATGGAATTTTGGGTTACGCTTCCCCAAACCCCAATGTATTTCCAACGGTCTTTCATAAAGTCGTAACTGTTCATCCCTAATCCAAAATTGTGGGCAAAGGAAGGTTTAAGATCAGGGTTACCAATATACTGGTTAAACTGGTTACTATTATTCCTTAAGGGTTGTAATTGATTAATGGTAGGTTGTACGGTTCTGCCGTTGTAATTAAACCTGAAATTATTATTGCTTTTATACTTAAAATTAAAATTTGCCGAAGGGAAGAAGTTGGTGTAATGGCGCTTATAGTTTTTATCCAATGTTCTGTCGGTTAAGTTAAAGCTGGTAAACCCTACGCCAGAGCCAAAGCTATAATTGATTTTTTTACTGTTGTAGCTGAACTTTACAGAAGGCCTGTTTTCTACTATGGTTTGTTTAAAATCGTTGGATAACGAATCCACAAAGGTTTCATATTTACCGGAGCCCGGGTTAAAGCTATAGGTACCCTGTACATTGGTACCGCTGTTAAAACTTATTTCGTGTGAAATTTCCAGGGCGGTAGTCTTGCTCAAAGGTTCGGTATAAGCGGCACGGGTGCTGAACCTTCCTGTACTTTTATCGGTATGGGTTAACTGGTTAATATCCTGCAAGCCCAGTGAAACTCCATTGTAAAAAGCTTCGTATTCCCGGTCAAGATAATTTTCTCCGTTGGAATTAAGGGTGTAAAAATCAGTGTTTATGGATAAAGTCCTTTTGTTCTTTTTAAACTTATGTCTATACAAAGCGGTAACATTATAGGATTGTTTATCACTATTGGTGTTTCGATCCGATGCCGAAGTATTTTTTTGTGTTCCGGTTTCGCCGGTTGTATTCGATTGAATGGTTTCGGCACTTTCGGTATGATAAATATTGGCGCTTACGGTTACTTTTAAAGAACTGTTTCCTGCACTGTCCAGCTTCATATCATAACTTCCTTTGTTTTGAAAATTATGCCGGTTTACATGAGTGATGGTTGATGAATTTTCAATCAGTGCAGAATCACCAAGGTCTGTTCGGGAATAGTTGGTTTTATTATTATCATATACCTGGCTGTTGAATTTAGGCGATAAATTCAAAACATGCCGGTTATTGAAAAATTTATTATTGTACTGCAACCCTGCATTTACATTTGTTATAAATCCGTTTTGGGTATTTACATAAGGCTCATCATCCGATGAGCCGCCACCTTGCCAAAAGGCCATTCCGCCTTCATCCATCATCATCATATTTATATCGTCGCTGGCATATTTTTCCCTGTCCTGCCAGCTTAAGCCATCCTGGCCGGTATTGCCATTTAAGAGAAAAGCCGAAATTTTTCTTTTCCCTTTAAACGAACTGAACATGATATTGCTATTGTACCGGGGGTCTTTACTTTTAAGTGGCCCGGCAGCAGCGTCAATCTTTCCAAAATAGCCTTTCTTTTTATCCTCTTTAAGCTTTAGGTTAATGGTTTGTTTTTCTTCCCCATCATCAATACCGGTAAATTCGGCCTGGTCGCTTTTTTTCTTAAACACCTGCACCTCTTTTACGGCATCGGCCCTTAGGTTTTTAACCGCCATGCCAGGATCATCGCCAAAAAATTCTTCGCCATCCACCAATACTTTTTCCACTTTTTCACCCATGGCTTTTATTTCACCGTTTTTATCTACCTGTATGCCGGGAAGTTTTTTCAGCAATTCCTCCACATTGGCATTGGCGCTCACTTTAAAGCTATCGGCTGTATAAATGGTAGTATCGCCTTTAATTTTGATGGGTGAGCCGCTTTTAAGAATAACCGCCTCCAGTAATTTGCTTTTGGGAGTTAACGCAATAAAGGGTAGGGTTTGAGTTGAAGCATTCACCTGCACATCTTCCACATAATCGGCAAAAAGAGGATGCGTAATCAACAGGATGTAATTACCCGGTTTTACATTCGTTAAGCTATATGAACCATTGGCCGAAACACGGGTAAAGGTTTGTAAAATGGAATCTTTGGTTGTAAGCAGCGCCACAACGGAATTCTTTACATTGGCAAAAGAAGAAGTATCTTTAACGGTACCGGTAATTTTAAATTCCTGGGCCTGGGAAAAATACCCCGAAACCAGGAAGCTAAAGAGAAAAGCTATTTTTTTTAGGGTCATTGCAGAAAAATTTTGGCAGGTACAAAAATCTGTTTTATCATTATTCTGGCAAGATATGCTTTTACTAATTTTACGTTAAATCGTTTTGTATAAACGGTAATATAGTAGTAGAGATGGCCTACGAAGATGATCATTTTATAGAAACCAACGGAAACGTCTGGAATTATTCTTTCTTTAGCCAGGAAGAAGTGGTACAATTCCAGGAGGGTAAGATGTGTAATGCCTATGAAAAATTTGGCGCTCATTTTTTAAGGCTGCTCAACCAGGATGGTTTTTATTTTGCCGTTTGGGCGCCCAATGCCACAGCGGTTTCTGTGGTAGGAGCGTTCAACGGATGGAAACCGAGCCTTCACCCTTTATTTGTGCGGCACGATAATTCAGGAATATGGGAAGGATTTATTCCAAGGCTCCCTGTGGGCGCCCTGTATAAATTTCATATTACAGGTATTTTTGAAAGCACTTTTTTAAAAGCCGACCCATTTGCATTTTATAATGAAGTAAGGCCGGGCACGGCATCCATTACCCGGAAACTGGAAATGACCTGGAGTGACGCAGACTGGATGCATAACCGTAAAAAACATAATTCGCTCCAGGCACCCTGGAGTGTTTACGAAGTGCATTTAGGCAGTTGGATGCGGCCCGACAAAAACAACGAAAATCTTTTTAATACCTATCATGAAATTAGGGAACGCCTGGTGCCTTATGTAAAAGCAATGGGTTTTACACATGTGGAATTTATGCCGGTAATGGAATTCCCTTACGATGGCAGTTGGGGCTACCAGGGTACCGGTTATTTTGCCGCCACTTCACGCTTTGGCGTACCCGAAGATTTTATGTATCTTATTGATGTATTGCATCAAAATGGCATTGGGGTAATACTGGATTGGGTACCTTCTCATTTTCCGGCTGACGCCCATGGTTTATACCGTTTCGACGGGTCGGGCACCTATGAATATGAAGATGACCGCAAAGGATTTCACCCGGATTGGAACAGTTATATCTTTAATTACAGCAGGGGAGAAGTGCGCTCTTTTTTAATGAGCAGCGCCCATTTTTGGTGCAATAAATTTCATATAGATGGCTTGAGGGTAGATGCCGTAAACTCCATTATAAGGCTCGATTTTAGCCGTAAACCCGG
>JAFDZZ010000178.1:498-4844 GCA_018266715.1 Bacteroidota bacterium | reverse complement strand
GGCAAAATTAGTTGCATAGTTAACTAATTTTAATCGAAGATAGGATGTTTTTTTAATTACCTGAAATGAAAAGAAGGAGAATCGGATAAACTTTATTCTTAAAAGCTTAGTGAAAAAAAAGTAACTATTTTTTCTAAAGATTTAACTCACTTTACTGCCTTTGTCAATAAGGGTTTCAGGATTTATAAAATGTAATTTGCCCGATTGGTCTTCGGCCATTAAAATCATTCCATTGCTTTCTATTCCTCTCATTTTCCGGGGGGCCAGGTTGGTTACAACGGTAACCTGTTTGCCTATAATGTCTTCGGGTTGATAATGCAGTGCTATGCCACTTACAATGGTTCGGGTTTCAAAACCTAAATCCACCTGGAGTTTAAGCAATTTATCGGCTTTTTCCACTTTTTCGGCGGCAATGATGGTGCCGGTAGTTAAGTCAATTTTTGCGAAATCATCAAATTGTATAACAGGTTTTTGTTCCGGTTTCATTTCGGTGTTTTGTTTTGTAAATTGATCATTGGGCTTTACCAGGCCTGATTTTAATTTTTCTACCTGTGCTGTAATTTCGGCATCTTCAATTTTTCTAAAAAGTAATTCGGGCGCCCTTAAGGAATAACCTACACTCAGTAATTTTAAACTTCCGGCATTTTCCCAATCCAGCATTTTATCTACCACTTTAAGCATGTGGCATAATTTTTTTGCCGTAAAGGGTAAAAACGGATTAACCAGTATGGCAAGGTTGGCACAAAGTTGCAAACATAAATGAAGGCAGTTGTCTATTTGGTCCTGGGCTTCAGGGGTAGGGATACCTTCTTTTGTTGCCTGCCTGGCCACTATCCAGGGTTCTTTTTCCTGCATATATTTATTACCGGCCCTTGCTAAATCCATAATTTCAAACAGGGCATCTCTAAAGCGATAGGCTTCAAGGCTTGCAGTGATGGTTTCTTTAGCAACCGTAATTTTGGTGATGAGTTCTTTGTCTTTATCATCAATAAGATCATTGTGAAAGGGCGGCACTTTGCCATTGCATAATTTATGCATTAACACAAAAGTTCTATTTACAAAATTTCCGAAAATGGCTACCAGCTCGCTGTTTACGGCATCCTGGAAACCCTTCCAGGTAAATTCGCTGTCTTTGGTTTCGGGTGCAATTTGGGTAAGATAATAGCGCAGCATATCTACACATTGGCCGCCGCCGTTTTCTTTATCCGTGCCATCCGGGTTTTTAACAAAGTCGTTAATATAATCCCTCATCTCCAGTTTCCAATTTCGGCTGGTACTCATTTTGTCGCCTTCAAGATTCAGGAATTCGTTGGCAGGAACATTACCCGGTAAAATATTGCCATGCAGTTTTAGCATTACCGGAAAAATGATGCAGTGAAATACAATATTGTCTTTGCCGATAAAGTGTACCAGTTTAGTTTCTTTATCGTTCCAGTAGGGCTCCCAGGCTTTACCCTTATCCAGCGCCCATTGCCGGGTTGCGCTTATATACCCAATAGGAGCATCAAACCATACATACAATACTTTGCCTTCTGCATTTTTTACCGGCACTTTTACGCCCCAGTCGAGGTCACGGGTTACCGCCCTGGATTGCAGCCCGCCTTCTATCCAGCTTTTGCATTGTCCCACAACCGTACTGCGCCAGTCGTTTTTATGTTCTGTTAAAATCCAGTCTCTTAAAAAAGCTTCATGCTTGCCTAAGGGTAAATACCAATGCGATGTTTTCTTTTTTACAGGCGTTTTGCCGCTTAACGTACTTACGGGGTTTATCAATTCATCGGGGCTTAAGGTTCTTCCGCAGTTTTCGCATTGATCGCCAAAAGCCCTGTCGCTGCCGCAATTGGGGCAGGTGCCTTTAATATACCGGTCTGCAAGAAAAGTTTGGGCTTCTTCATCAAAATATTGTTCTGTTTCTTTTATTTCCAATTCGCCACGGTCGTTAAGCTGCGTAAAAAATTCCTGTGCGGTTTCATGATGCAGGGGCTCGCTGGTGCGGTGATAAATGTCAAAGCTCATGGCCAGGTCTTTAAAATCCTGCTTCATGGCTTCATGATATTTATCTATAATTGCTTTGGGTGTGGTGCCTTCTTTCTTAGCCTGGATGGGTATTGCCGTTCCATGTTCATCGCTGCCACATACAAAAACCACATCTCTTTTTTTGGCACGCAGGTAGCGTACATAAGTGTCGGCAGGAAGATAGGCGCCGGCAAGATGACCAATATGTTTTAACCCATTTGCATAAGGCAGGGCAGAAGTGATTAAATATCTTTTCGGTTGTTTCATTTTAATTGTCGGTGTACTATTTTTTTTACACTCTTCTTTGCTTTGTATTAAAATCATGCAAAAATATCAAATGATTACTCAATACTGAAATTTAACTAAATTCATCGCATGAAACGACAACAGTTTATTGCTTCTTTACTACCCATATCCATTTCTGCAAAAGCAATAGCATCGGGTATGTACAAGCCCGATGTGAGCCTTAAGGTTCCGCAAAGCCTTAAACCCGGCGACACAATTGGAATTACGGCGCCGGCCGGGTTAATTAGCCGGGAAGCCATAGAACCGGCTCTTAAAAAAATTATGGAATGGGGTTTTAATGTAAAGCTGGGCAATACCATTGGCAAAAAGGATTTTACGTTTGCCGGTACCGATGATGAGCGAAGAGAAGATTTTCAACAAATGCTGGATGACGACCGCATTAAAGCGATACTGTGTGCCAGGGGAGGATATGGTGTGATTCGCATCATTGATCAAATTAATTTTTCCCGTTTTCAAAAAAAACCAAAATGGGTTATTGGCTTTAGTGATATTACCGTTTTGCATTGCCATATTAACCGGCAGTTTAATGTAGCTTCCATACATTCTAAAATGTGTAACAGTTTTCCGGATGACTGGTTGCTTGCCGATGATATTCAAAAAAGTACGATTGACAGTATTCGCCGGTGTTTAATTAGTGAAAAGATGCGTTATACAACGGCCCATAATACCGCTAACCGGCCCGGCAGTTGCAGCGGCGTATTGGTTGGCGGAAATTTATCTACCCTCGTAAACCTTGCCGGTACAGCCAGCGATTTAGACACCCGAAATAAAATTTTGTTTCTTGAAGATACCGAAGAATACCTGTATAGTATTGACCGTATGTTTTGGAATTTGAAACGTACCGGTAAATTGAAGTATTTAAAAGGATTGATTATCGGTGGTTTTAAAAATAAAAAAGATGATGAAGGCGAAGAATTCGGAAAAACGATTGAAGAGATTGTAATGGAAAAAGTGAAAGATTATAAATACCCGGTTTGTTTTGATTTTCCGGTGGGTCATCAAAAAAATAATTATGCATTAAAATGCGGAATGCTTCACCGATATGTTGTGGGGAATGACCAGGCATCGCTAATTGAAAAATAGTTATTTCAAGATTTCAACTATAAATCTTAAAGAAAAATACTCCTTCTATATTAATTTGATTTCAAGATAAAGTAAGTTATATTGGCACAGATACCAACCCATTATAATTGACCGTTCCATTTGGTCCGGGAAATGAGATATTTACAGCCATTAATCCTCCTGGGAGATAGAAGCTACCATAATTACCTCCGATTGTAGATCCACCATTCCATCCTACTTTAACTACGGTATTCCCATCTTGTAATTCCATAGCATATAATTCATATTGAATACCATTTTGAGTAAATAATGCAACAACTTCCAAAGCAAGGATTTTTTCTTTTATAATATTTGTATATGTAGAAATGCTTTCATTACTATTTCTTTCAGCATTTGAAAACAATGTAGTTGTCATAAACGAAAAAACTAAAATAAAAATTTTAATATTGAGTTTGCTAAAATGTGTCATAGTTTTATGATTTATGAAGGGATAAATTGAAATATTATAATAAAGGCATTAAATTTATAAAAAATCTAAATTGTTAATTATTCCACCATACCTGAAGAAAGGCGACAGTATTGCCATAACCTGCCCGGCGGGCTATATGCCGGCACAAAAAGCGCAAAACTGTATCAACAGATTGCAAAGTTGGGGTTTTGATGTAATGATTGGTAAAACGTTGGGAAGTAATTCTCCAACTTATTTTAGCGGTACCGATGAAGAACGGTTGGGTGAACTGCAGGCCATGCTGGATGAACCCTCTATAAAAGCCATTTTGTTTGGCCGGGGCGGATACGGCATGGGAAGAATTATTGATCAGCTTGATTTTAAAAAATTTGTGCGGAATCCCAAGTGGCTGGTCGGCTTTAGCGATATTACCGTTTTGCATACCCATATTTTTAATAATTATGGTATTGCCACATTGCATGCCCCCATGGCTGCCGCTTTTAATGAACCGCAG
>JAFDZZ010000178.1:0-416 GCA_018266715.1 Bacteroidota bacterium | reverse complement strand
GGTGGTAACCTGGCATTACTGGCCCATGTGACCGGTACAAAATCTGATTTTAAAACAAATAACCGGTTATTATTTATTGAAGATACCGGTGAATATTTGTATAGCATTGACCGGATGATGCATCAGCTAAAACGAAGTGGGAAACTAAAAAACCTTGCCGGTCTTATATTTGGCGGCTTTACCGATATGAAAGATACCGAACGGCCTTTTGGTAAAACCATTGAAGAATTATTGCTGGATGTAGTGAAGGAGTATACTTTTCCCGTATGTTTTAATTTTCCCGTAAGTCATGGTTTGCAAAATTATGCGTTGAAGATAGGCGCAACATTTGAGTTGAAGGTATCTCCTGCAAGGGTATCGCTAAAAGAAAGCTAACTTACTTTGATAAAATAGAATCGATCACGGATTGGTAAAGG
>JAFDZZ010000177.1 GCA_018266715.1 Bacteroidota bacterium | reverse complement strand
GATTTGGAGATTTGGAGATTTGGAAGCATATAAAGATATAAAATTATGCAGGCAAATAAATCAACACCCAATTTGATAGTTGAGCTTAGTTTTGCATTTGCAATAAAGGTTATTAAATATGTTGAGGAACTTGAGTTGAATCAAAAATTTGTAATTGCCCGGCAATTATTAAAATCGGGAACCTCCATTGGAGCCAATGTAAGAGAAGCACAAAATGCAGAAAGCAAGGCAGACTTCATTCATAAAATGAAAATTGCTGCAAAAGAAACCGATGAAACAGAATATTGGTTATTGATTTGTAATGCCTCAGAAGGTTATCCCTGCTGCAATGAATTATTAAACGATTGTAAATCTCTTGTAAAAATATTATCAAAAATTATTTCATCATCTAAAACGAAAACAAACTCTTAATTTCCAAATCACCAAATTATCTCATTACCAAATTAAATATTATGCAATACGGAGATTTTTATTACCCAATACCTGCCAACGAACCGGTATTAAACTATGCACCCGGTTCTGCAGAGAAGAAAAGATTAAAAGAAGTTTTAAAAGAATTAAAAGCTTCAAAAATTGATGTGCCCATGTACATCGGTAATGAAGAAGTACGCACCGGAAAATTAGTGGACATTCGTCCTCCCCATGAGCATAAGCATGTGCTGGGCCGGTTTCATGCCGGTGAAGCAAAGCATGTAACAAAAGCTATAAATGCTGCATTGAAGGCCAAAGATAAATGGAGTAATTTAAGTTGGGAAAACCGTGCCAATATATTTTTAAAAGCAGCCGATTTAATTGCAGGAAAATATCGTCCCTACATGAACGGTACCACCATGCTTGGGCAAAGTAAAAATGCCTTTCAGGCCGAAATTGACAGCGCCTGTGAAATCATAGATTTTCTCCGTTTTAACGTTCATTATTTAAGCGAAATTTATCGCCAGCAACCCATAAGCAGCCCCGGAGTAAACAACCGCCTGGAATACCGCCCGCTGGAAGGATTTGTATTTGCATTAACGCCATTTAATTTTACAGCAATAGGCGGCAACCTGCCCACCAGCGCAGCCATGTGTGGTAATGTTGTGGTGTGGAAATGTGCCAATACACAGGTGTACAGTGCCCAAATGTTTATGCGTATTTTAAAAGAAGCCGGCTTGCCCGATGGCGTCATCAATCTTGTTTTTGTAGATGGGCCCACAGCCGGCGAAGTAATTTTCAATCACCCCGATTTTGCCGGCATCCATTTTACCGGAAGTACAGGCGTGTTTAACCGCATGTGGGAAACCATTGGTAAAAATATGAGCATGTACAAAACCTATCCCCGTATTGTTGGCGAAACAGGCGGTAAAGATTTTGTAATTGCTCATAAATCCGCAGATGTGGATACGGTAGTAACTGCCCTTGCCCGTGGTGCATTTGAATACCAGGGTCAAAAATGTTCGGCGGCATCCAGAGCCTATATCCCTTCAAATATAGCTGCACAGGTAAAAAAGAAACTGGTGGATGAAATAAAAACCATGAAGATGGGAACCGTAGAAGATTTTACCAATTTTGTGAATGCCGTAATTGATGAAAAAAGTTTTGACAAATTGGAAAGCTATATTAAACAAGCCCGCAAACGCAATAGTGGCGCCAAAATTTGGGTAGGGGGAGGATGTGATAAATCCCAGGGTTATTTTATTGAACCCACAATAATTGAAGCAACCGATCCCCGTTATGTTACCATGTGCGAAGAATTGTTTGGGCCGGTATTAACCGTTTATATCTACGACGAAAACAAATATGAGGAAACGCTTAAGCTGGTGGACAGTACTTCGGGATATGCACTTACCGGGGCCGTGTTAGCAACAGACCGGCAAGCTATTGAAACGGCTGTACATAAATTAAGAAATGCTGCCGGCAATTTTTATATCAATGACAAACCCACCGGGGCCGTTGTGGGCCAGCAACCCTTTGGTGGAGCAAGGGCAAGCGGCACCAATGATAAGGCAGGATCTGCTTTAAATCTTTATCGCTGGCTCAGCGCCAGAACGATTAAAGAAACTTTTGTATCCCCCACAGATTATCGCTATCCTTTTCTGTTGGAAAAATAGTTTTCAATTTTTGTGAAAAACATGTGTACAATACGCATTGTTAAGCTTTTGTAAGGGCTGGTTTGGCAAAGGTATTATGCGTACTTTTGCAAAAATTTTGAATACATGTTAACAAAAGTTTATTTTACGCTGCCTGCAGTTTATGTATCAGGAGCTACTGAAGGTTATTTATTAGGTGAATTTAATGCGTGGAACCCACAGGATGCGGTGGTATTGCAAAAAATTGAAGATGGTTCCATGAAAGCAGAACTCAAACTCGAAGCTGGAAAATCTTATCAATATCGTTATTTATTAAACGATGGCCGTTGGGTAAATGATGGCAATACTACCATTTTGAGTGATGTACATGGTAATACCATTGAGAATTGTATTGTGCATGTTCCCGCTGAAGAAATAAAAACCGTTTCTCCAAAGAAATCCGCAAAAGGTACCGTTTCAAAAAGCCGTAAAGAAAAGCCCCAGTCAGACGACCTTACCAAAATTGAAGGAGTGGGTAAAAAAATTGCTAAACTTTTAAATGAAGCCGGCATATTCACTTATAAAGACTTGTCTAAATCCACCATTAAAAATCTTAAAACCCTATTAAACAACGCCGGGAAAACATATGCCGTACATGAACCCAAATCATGGCCAAAACAGGCAAAGCTGGCAGCAGAAAATAAATGGGTGGAGTTAGGCGCTTTGCAACAAACTTTAAAAGGAGGAAAAGAATAACCCCTTTACCCAATAAGATTTCTGAAATCTCTATGGCATAAGAAGAACCGATCCCCGAGGTCTCCGGGGATTTGTTTTTTTACCCGTCTTAAAATTCTCTTGGGCTCTATAGTTAAAACGGCTAATTTTATCTTTCAAATTTTTGCACTTGAAAGTACTTTTAAATAGTAACCAATTGCAGTTTACGCTTAAAAGACTGGCCTACCATTTAGTGGAAGATTATACTTCATTGCAGAATGTTGTGTTTATCGGGCTTCAACCCAGGGGAACAGCGGTGAGTGATAAAATTATTAGCCTTATTCAAGCAGTATTACCCCATGAACCCATTCAATATGGAGTATTGGATATTACTTTTTACAGGGACGATATACGGGAAGAACTGCACAAGCCTGCAAAAACGGATATTGATTTTTCAATTGAAGGCAAGCAGGTTGTGCTGATTGATGATGTACTGCATACCGGCCGCACCATTAGGGCCGCCTTAGATGCGTTAAACGATTTTGGCAGGCCATCTGCAGTAAAGTTATGTGTATTGGTAAACCGGAGGTTTAGTCGTCAATTGCCCATTCAACCGGATTATTGCGGTATTGCCATTGATACCAGCCCTACTCAAAAAGTGAAACTCAACAAGCAAACCAATGAAGTGGAGTTATACTGATTTAGGGGGCTTTTTTAATAGGAAATAATAGAATCCCATTTATTTACTTTAGCTTTGACTTTTAATGCAGCTTTCCACCAAACATTTACTCGGCATTAAAGAGCTTACCCCGGAAGATATTTCATTGATTTTATCTACCGCAATCCAATTTAAAGAAGTTCTGCAAAGACCCATTAAAAAGGTACCTTCTTTAAGAGACGTTACCATTGTAAACCTTTTTTACGAAAACAGCACACGAACAAGAATATCATTTGAGCTGGCAGAAAAGCGGCTTAGCGCCGATACGATTAATTTTGCCGCATCGGGTTCTTCGGTCTCCAAAGGGGAAACCTTACTGGATACGGTAAATAATATCCTTAGCATGAAGGTGGATATGCTGGTGATGCGTCATAGCGCAAGCGGGGCGCCGCATTTTTTAGCCAGGCATTTACCCGGTACCGCTATCATTAATGCCGGAGATGGTATAAATGAGCACCCTTCGCAGGCATTGCTTGATGCCTTTTCCATCATAGAAAAACTGGGTTCACTACAGGGAAAAAAGATTGTACTTATTGGCGATATCATGCATTCCCGTGTGGCGTTAAGCAATATATACCTGCTTAAAAAAATGGGTGCAGAAGTTA
>JAFDZZ010000176.1 GCA_018266715.1 Bacteroidota bacterium | reverse complement strand
CAGCGGGAAACCCAAAAAGGTATTTTACTGGGGCAGGGCGGAACGATGATTAAAAAGCTGGGAACCCTGGCCCGGAAAGACATTGAAGCGTTTTTGGGAAATAAAGTTTTCCTGGAACTGTATGTAAAAGTGCGGCCCAAGTGGAGAGACAGCGACTTGTTTTTGAAAGAATACGGTTACTAATGAAATGTATAATTGATAATTGTTAATGGTTAATAGAAAAAAGTATGAGTTTTACCGTAGCTATAGCCGGAAGGCCAAATGTAGGGAAAAGCACATTGTTTAATCGCCTGCTTGAGCAACGCAAAGCTATCATAGACGATGTAAGCGGCGTAACAAGAGACAGGCAATATGGCGTTGCAGACTGGAACGGTAAAAAATTCAACGTAATTGATACCGGTGGTTTTGTAAGCGGTAGCGATGATGTGTTTGAAAAAGAAATCCGCAAGCAGGTGCATATTGCCATTGAAGAAGCCAATGCCATTATTTTTATGGTGGACACCACCACCGGCATTACCAACCTTGATGAAAGCATGGCAGACGTATTGCGTAAAAGCAACAAACCCGTTTTTCTTGCAGTAAATAAAGTGGATAACCATAGCCGGATGCTTGAAGCCAGTGAATTTTACAGCCTGGGTTTTGAACATATCTTTTTCCTTTCCTCCATTACCGGCAGCGGAACGGGTGAATTGCTGGATGCCATTACGGCATTAATTGTTGATGAAAATGATGCTGATGGGCAAAAAGACCCTGAAGAAAAAACGCTGCCTAAGTTTGCCATAATCGGGCAGCCCAATGTGGGCAAATCTTCATTGCTTAATGCTTTAATTGGCCAGGAGCGCAGTATTGTGAGTACTATTGCGGGCACAACAAGAGATTCCATTCATACGCATTATAATTTATTCAATAAAGAATTTGTTTTAATTGACACTGCGGGCATTCGTAAAAAAGCAAAAGTGCATGAAGACCTGGAATTTTATTCGGTGATTCGGGCTATTAAAGCCATGGATGAAGCGGATGTGTGTTTATTGCTTTTGGATGCGGAGAAAGGTATTACAGCACAGGATCTTTCTATTTTTTCATTAGCCGTTAAAAAGGGTAAGGGCATTGTGGTGCTGGTGAATAAATGGGATAAAATGGAAAAGGAAACCAACACGGCAAAGGAGTATGAGAAAAAACTCAAGCAAAAATTAGCGCCCTTTACCGATGTGCCGGTACTTTTTATTTCTGCCATAGAAAAGCAACGCATTTTTAAAGGAATTGAAGTGGCGCTGGATGTGTATGATAACCGGGAGCGTAAAATTCCCGGCGCCCAACTCAATGAAGTGATGTTAAAAGCCATCGAAGGTTATCATCCACCGGTAGTGAGGGGCAATGCCATTAAAATAAAATATGTGAGCCAGTTACCCACCCATACGCCCAGTTTTGCATTTTTTTGCAATTACCCGGATGATATCAAAACGCCTTACCGCAATTACCTGGAAAATAAACTCAGGGAGAATTTTAACTTTAGCGGAGTGCCCGTTCGTATCTTTTTCCGAAAAAAATAACGGTTCCTTTTTAGTATAAAATCTTTTTCGAAACTATTTTGTTGTCGTTTTCGTAAACAGATACAAAATAAATTCCCCTGCTCAGCCTGTTGAATGGAATTTTATATTCCCGGTACGTATTAGCGGGTTGCGCTGCGCTTTGTGCATAAACTTTTTGCCCAGCACTGTTATGAATTACAAAGCGCAGGTTGGCCGCATTTTGTTGGGTGACTTTTATGCTCAGTTCAGTGGCTACCGGGTTGGGCCCCACTACAATACTATTGCCGGTAATATTACATGGAGGAACCGTTACGGCAACAGAATCTAAATAAAAACTGGTGTCGGCATCTACGGCCAATTTAAACCGGTACCATACGGTTCCTTCTGCCTGGCCTTGTAAGTTATTGGTAACCGTAATTGTATTTAAAGAAAAATTTCCGGCCTGGGGCAGGCTGTCTATTTTGCTGTAAGCCGTTTCATTTTGCAACCTTCGTTCAGCAATGATGCTCATGAATTTCCCGGTTTTTACATTTAGCCGGATGCTGGCTTCGCAGTTATTGATTGTTGCGTTTTGTGAATAAAGTTTCTTTACCAAAAGCGCAAATGCTTTTTTTACATCGGGGATACCATAACCAACCCTGTCATCGGGAACTGTATATTTTGAAGCCGATTTTTGCAAGGCATCTATAATGGCCATATTATTCACTTCGGGAAAAGCCTGCCATAAACAAGTGGCAACCCCCGCCATATTGGGGCAGGCAAAGGATGTGCCATTGCCAAATTGCGGTGCGCCAGTACTGGTATTGGCTACAACGGCAAGCCATCCTACGGCAGCCACACCTGGCTTCACTTGTCCATCGCTGCTTGGGCCGTAACTGCTAAAACTTGCAACATCGCCATTTACATTTACAGCGCCTACAGAGAGTACACTGTCTGCATCTGAGGGTGTAATTAAGTAATGCCAGCTATTCGTGCCTTCATTTCCGGCAGCAACTACACAAAGCATTCCTTTTTTTGCAGCAATATCGGCTGCTTTTGCACTTATGCTGGTATTGCCGTCCATATCGTTGTAAGTATAGTTTAAAGAAGGATCATCAAAACTAAAATAGCCCAATGAGGTAGAGGTAACGTCAACACCAAGGCTGTCTGCACGTTCTGCGGCAGCAGCCCAGTTTTGTTCTTCAATGGGATATTCGCTGTTTACATCTTCTGTTCTATATAAATAAAAAGAGGCTTTAGGCGCCTGGCCTACAAATGTACCGGGCATATTTGCAGCAATGGTGCTTAGGCATTGCATGCCATGCATGTAGTCTTCATCTACGCTGGCTTCATTGGCAACAAAATCCCAGGTGTTTAATATTTGATTGTTCAGCCTTATGCTGTCAAAAGTGGGTAAACTTAAATAATGAAAATACCCTGCATCCATCATGGCCAACTGCATGCCCTGGCCGCTAAATCCCAAATTGTGTAAAAATTGATTATTGTGAATGCCCACCTGGCCGGCGCTTAAACCATAGTTGTAAATATTGGTAAGCGATGAAGTAGGAGCAGGCCCGTTAATACCGGTTAATTTTCCTTCACTTTTTTCTACTTTAAATTTATCATTTTCCGTTGGGTTATCGGCTGTAGTTAAAGAGGCAATGGCCGTTACGCTTAGTACAAACGGAAAGGAATTAATTTTTGCAAGGGCAACGGCATCGCTGGTTTTAATAGCCACCTGGTTTAGCCATTTACTGGTATTGAGTACGGTTACATTTCCTACATTGAGTATGCTGTCAATATACCTGCCGGTTACGGGAAGGTCAAGGCTGTCAATACTAATGTTATACCGGTTACGGCGGTCAATAGCCCTTTGACTTAAATAGGCCGATGGGTTGCTGATGCTGTAAGCATTAAAGGCTTTATCCTTTAACCGAACAATAAAACGGGTTTGTTGTGCATGGGCCGAAGAAAAAAAAGTCATCAGCAGGATAGAAAAAAATATTTTCAACATTGAATGTATTTGAGTTTATACAAATTTAGATATTTATAATATTGCCTCATATAATAATAATGCCGGTAAAGCAATTTTATTGCCGGCAAAGCCGTATTAATTTCTGAAACTTGCTTATTATATTTGTTGAATGACAAATAGTAAACAGGAGATAAAGTTTTTAGACGGCCCCCAAAGCCGTTGGAAGGAATTTACCTTTACCCTTAGTGTAATTTCGGAATTTATTAAAGGGTTCCGGCACCTGCATTTTGCCGGGCCATGTGTTACCATTTTCGGCTCTGCAAGGTTTAAGGAAGATCATCCTTATTATCAGCAAACCCAAAAATTAGCTGCAGAAGTGGCCCGGCTGGGGTTTACGGTTTTAACCGGTGGCGGACCGGGAATTATGGAAGCCGCAAACCGTGGCGCAAAAGAGGTGGGTGGCAGGAGCGTGGGCTGTAATATTGTTCTTGAACATGAGCAGGTGCCCAACCCATACCTTGATAAATGGGTGAACATAAAATTCTTTTTTGTTAGAAAAACACTGCTCATTAAGTATTCTTATGCTTTTATTGTAATGCCAGGAGGCTTTGGAACCCTGGATGAATTTTTTGAAGCGCTTACCCTGGTGCAAACCAAAAAAATTAAATCTTTTCCCATCATTGTTTTTGATAAAGATTTTTATAAAGCCATTATGGATCACTTTGAAAAAATGAAAGTGGAAAAAACCATTGCCCCTGCCGATATTGGATTATGCTTTTTAACAAATTCCATAGATGAAGCCATAAACTATTTAAAAGAAAATAGTATTGTAGAGTTCAAACTTTCTTATAAAAAGGAAAAAAGGAAATGGTGGTTTTTTGAATGAGGTATAAAAAATGCGGTTATGAACAGGTTTTCCTGTTGTATTTTCAATATTAATGGCATATTTCAAACTATTTTTAATTACCTTTAAGCAATAACCTCTTCTATTGCTAAAATTTATTTTAAACGATAAGGAAATTGTTACGCACCTGCATCCGGGAACCACCTTGCTTGATTTTATCCGGTATAACCAAAGGCTTATGGGAACCAAAATTGGTTGCAGGGAAGGTGATTGCGGCGCCTGTACGGTTTTAATTGGTGAAAGGGTAAACCTCCGTATGGAGTATAAAAGTGTTACCAGTTGCTTAATGGCATTGGGTAATGTTTCGGGCAAGCATGTAGTAACCATTGAAGGCATAAATGCCAAAGCGCTTACCCCGGTTCAGGAAGCTTTTGCAACGGAAGGCGCAACACAATGTGGCTTTTGTACGCCGGGTTTTATTGTGTCGCTAACCGGCTATTGCCTAAATGAAAGCAAGCCAACCGATGCCGATGCAATAGACAGTATGAATGGAAATATTTGCCGTTGCACCGGTTATAAATCCATACAAAAAGCAGCCCTAAGTATAAGTAAACTTTTGCAGGCACGAAATACTGAAGCTTTATCTTTTGCTATTGAACAGCAAATTGTTCCCTCATGGTTTAAGAACATTCCTGCAAGGTTGATGAACTTGGCCGAAACGGATACCCCACTCGAAAATATCGGCACAAAAAAACTGGGAGGCGGCACCGATCTTTATGTGCAGCAGCATGATGAAATGACCCGTCAAAACCTCCGGTTTTTCTCTGATAAAAAAGAATGGAAATTTATTGAAGAAAAATCGGGAACCTGCTCATTTGGCGCATCGGTAACCGTTACGGATATAGCGCAGTCAGAAATATTTCAACGGCATTTTCCACAGCTAAAGGAATACATTCAATTGGTTTCTTCCACACCCATCCGTAATATGGCCACCATTGCCGGAAACTTTGTAAATGCATCTCCTATTGGTGATTTTTCAATATTCTTCCTGGCTTTAGATGCACAATTGACGCTTTCTAATGGTGCTTCTAAAAGAGAATTGCCCTTGCGGTCATTCTATAAAGGATATAAGCAACTTAATAAAACCGAAGAGGAGTGGATAGAAAAAATCAGTTTTCCATTGCCTTCAAAACAGCATCATTTTAATTTTGAGAAGGTAAGCAAACGTACGCACCTGGATATAGCAAGCGTAAATTCTGCTTTTTGCATTAAGATGGATAAGGACCAGGTAGAGGAGGCATCCCTGTCTGCCGGTGGGGTTGGGCCGGTACCCCTGTATTTGAGGGCTTCCGGTGAATTTTTAAAAGGCAAAACAATTTCGGTGCAACTTATTAAAGAATTACTTCAGCAGGTACAGGAAGAAATAAGCCCGATAAGCGATGCAAGGGGAAGCGCCGGTTATAAACGTTTGTTGCTGCAGCAATTAATAAAAGCACATTTCATAAAACTTTTTCCGGCTTTACCGCAAAAAGAAATACTTTTCCTAAAATGAGGAATATTGATACCTATACGCATACCCGTGGGGAATCGGTGTATTTAGATGATATTCCCGAAATTGCCGGCACCTTGTATGCAGCCGTATATGGATCGCCGGAAGCCCATGGTATTATTCGTCATCTGCATTTACAGGAAGCTTTATCGGTAGCCGGTGTAGTAAGGATTATTACCTGCAAGGATATTCCCGGCCAAAATCAAATAGGTGGTATTGCAAAAGATGAACCCTTGCTTGCCGATGGAAAAGTGAACTTTAACGGAATGCCTGTGGCCATAGTGGTAGCCGAAAATATAGAAGCTGCCCGGGAAGCGGTAAAAAGAATAAAAATTGAGATAGAACCCTTGCCGGTAATTACCAATGCAAGAATTGCCAAACAAAATGGCGATTTAATTGTTCTGCCCAGAACGTTTAAAATAGGAGATACTGCATCAGCTTTTGCTAAATGTAAATATGTTTTTGAAGGCGTTGCTGAAACAAACGGGCAGGAACATTTATATATTGAAACCCAGGGAGCGTATGCCATCCCTGCCGAAAATGGCGCTATAAAAATATTTTCAAGCACCCAGGGACCCACCGCTGTACAAAAACATTGTGCCGAAGTTTTAAATATTCCCATGCATAAAGTGGAAATTGATACCACAAGGTTGGGAGGTGGTTTTGGAGGAAAAGAAGACCAGGCTACGGCCTGGGCCATTTTTTGCGGGTTGGCCGCCTTTCTTTTGGGTAAACCGGTGAAGTATAGCCTGCACCGGATGGAAGATATGCGTATGACGGGGAAAAGAAACCCTTATACTTCCGATTTTAAAATAGGCTTAAATGAAGAGTTAAAAATAACGGCATATGAAGCACAGTTTTATCAAAATGCCGGGGCTGCTGCCGACCTTTCTCCGGCGGTGCTGGAGCGAACCTTGTTTCATTGCACGAATAGCTATTTTATTCCTCACGTTACGGCTACGGCTTATTGCTGCCGCACCAACCTGGTACCCAATACCGCTTTCAGGGGTTTTGGCGGGCCACAAGGTATGTTTGTAATAGAAGCCGCCATTGCAAAGGCGGCAGAAGCATTAAATGTAGATGCTTCGGTAATTCAAAAGAAAAACCTGCTGCAGTCCGGAGATGAATTTCCTTACGGCCAAAAAGCCGACAGCGAAGCCCATGAATGCTGGAACCAGACAGAAGCGTTGTTTGAGTTCCAGAAGCAAAAAAAATCAGTTGATGAATTTAATGCAACCCATTCTCTTTTTAAAAAAGGCATTTCTTTAATGCCGATTTGTTTTGGTATTTCTTTCACTAAAATCCACATGAACCAGGCCCGTGCTTTGGTGCATGTGTATATGGACGGAAGTGTAAACATCAGCACCGGCGCAGTAGAAATGGGCCAGGGTGTAAATACCAAAATGCTACAGGTTGCTGCTGCAACGTTTTGCATTTCACCCCATAAAATAAAAATAAACAGCACCAATACTTATCGCATTGCCAATACATCTCCTTCGGCAGCCAGCGCCACGGCCGATCTCAACGGTATGGCGGTTTTGGAGGCTTGTAACAAAATATTGGACCGGGTTAAATCCCAGGCTGCAAAACTATTGAATACTTTGCCGGAGAGCATTTCCATCAGGGATGAAAAAATTTATGCCAACGGCATTGCTACCGATCTTAACTGGGATAAGCTGGTTATGGAATGTTATTTAAACCGCCTTAGCCTTAGTGAGCATGGGCATTACGCTACGCCTCTGATAAATTTTGACAGTAGTATTGAAAAAGGCCATCCCTTTGCTTATCATGTATATGGTACGGCTATCACTATGGTAACGGTGGATTGCCTAAGGGGCACTTATGAAATAGATGCCGTAAATGTGGTGCATGATGCTGGCGCCAGCATGAACTCGCTTATTGATTTAGGGCAATTGGAAGGCGGGCTTGTACAGGGCATTGGCTGGATGACGATGGAAGAAATTGTTTTTGATGAGCAGGGAAAATTAAGAAGTAATGCCTTAAGTACCTATAAAGTGCCCGATATTTATTCGGTGCCTCAACAAGTTCATTTTGAATTTTTAAAAACAACTAAAGATAACCTGGCTGTATTTCGTTCCAAGGC
>JAFDZZ010000175.1 GCA_018266715.1 Bacteroidota bacterium | reverse complement strand
TTCTAAAACTTTATACTGCTCAAAGTAATTTTTGAGTACGGCAAAAAAATGAGGCGGAATATTATTGATGTCTTTGATATGGTTTACCGAAGGATCCCTGGAAGCTACGGCAATTATTTTATCGTCTTTTTCGCCGGTATCAATCATTTGCATATTACCAATAACGGTAGCTTCTACCAGGCATAAGGGTTGAATGGGCTCGCTGCACATAACTAAAATGTCCAACGGATCGCCATCATGGCCAAGCGTTTGGGGAATAAAACCATAATTTACGGGGTAATGAAAAGACGAATAGATGATGCGGTCTAACCGCAGTAAGCCGGTTTGCTTGTCAATTTCATGCTTGCATTTACTGCCCTGTGAAATTTCAATCAATGCATTTACCTCTTGTGGTTGTTTATCGCCATAATGTGCCCCATGCCAGGGATGCAATACAAATTGGTTCATTTTTATTATTTTATTTGTAATAGTTTATAACCAAGCCAGCAAGCCAAAAGACCTCCGGTAATACTTATTATGGTATAAAGAATAGCTGGAATAACTTTTCCGGATTGAAGGAGTTGAATGTTTTCCAGGCTAAACGTTGAAAATGTGGTAAATCCACCACATATACCGGTGGCCCAAAATAATAGGGTGGGTTCCGAAATATTATTTTGTTTTAAACTTATGGCATACAACAGGCCGATAACAAAACTTCCGGCAATATTTATGATGAGCGTAT
This sequence comes from Bacteroidota bacterium, assembly GCA_018266715.1. Taxonomy (GTDB): domain Bacteria; phylum Bacteroidota; class Bacteroidia; order Chitinophagales; family Chitinophagaceae; genus Ferruginibacter. The sequence goes on along the minus strand of JAFDZZ010000175.1, from coordinate 9,260 downwards.
TTACCGGAAAATTATTTTTGGGGAAGATGACATAAATTAAAAACCGGGCTATAGAACCCAGGGCGCCACCGGCGGCAACGATAAGCAAATTTTTATACATTAGTTTAACGGGCTGTTTTCGGAAGTAATATATTTAAAATCAACCTTCCACTCTTGTTGAATCCTTACCACTTTAATTTCCATCGGTTTTTTCATGTAATCATTGCTGTAATTGATGATGGTGGTTGAGTCGTTTACATCCTGGTATTTATTGATGGTGTACGAGGCTTTTTTGTAATGGTTTTTTTTGTCGCCGGGGAGCCTGTCGTAAAACGTTTTATAGGAGCTGAACATTTGTACATTTTGAGAGTCTTTCAAAAGCAGGGTTTCAGCATCCTTAAAATTGCCATCAAGGCTGGCTCTAATAAAGGCCCTTCCTGCATCCAGTGCGGTTTCGGGCTTATCTATTTCTTTTTGTTTGCATTGAATAAATAAAGTGGAGACCAGGGTTGCAAAAAAAATTTTTTTAATCATAGCGCTTAAAATCTTACCAAAGGTAAATATCTTTTATGTAGTGAAACAAAAAAGCGGCTAAAAAGCCGCCTTAATTTGTTTGTGTTTTAGGTGAGTCATTGGGTATAGCCAAATGAGGTATGTGCGTTTATTTAGGTTCTTTTTCGTGTTTTTTTTCCTGGGTTTCATCAAACTGGTTGTAGGCTTTTATGATGCGTTTTACCAGCCGGTGCCTTACCACATCTTCTTCATCAAGTTGAATATGTGCAATGCCATCTATATTCCTTAAAATTTTTGAGGCTTTAAAGAGGCCGCTGTACTGGTTTTTGGGCAAGTCAATTTGAGAAGGGTCGCCGGTGATAATGGCTTTTGCATTTGGCCCAATACGGGTGAGGAACATTTTTATTTGTAAGTCGTTGGTATTTTGTGCTTCATCTAAAATAATAAAAGCATTATCCAGTGTACGTCCACGCATATAAGCCAGTGGGGCAATTTCAATGGTACGGGTGCTCATGTAATAACCCAGTTTATCGGCAGGGATCATATCATCCAACGCATCATACAATGGTCGTAAATACGGATCAATTTTTTCCTTTAAATCGCCGGGCAAAAAACCCAGGCTCTCTCCGGCTTCAACAGCCGGGCGGGTGAGAATGATTTTTTTTACCAGTTTATTTTTTAAAGCCCTTACGGCCAATGCTACGGCAGTATAGGTTTTACCGGTACCGGCGGGGCCTATGGCAAATACAATATCATTTTTATCACAGGCTTCTACCATCATTTTTTGGTTGGACGTTCTTGCCCTTACGGTTTTGCCGTTGGGTCCAAATACCAGCACATCATTAGGATTGCGGTCCATAAAATTATCAATGGCCCGCTCATCATCACCTCCGAGTATTTGCTCAAAATAATTTTCGCTCATGTGCCCGTTTCTTTGGAGATATTGAATGAGTAAATCAATTTTCTCTTTGGCTTGCTCAATTTGCTCAGGCGATCCGCTCAGTTTTATTTGCGTTCCCCGGCTAAGAATTTTCAATAAAGGAAATTTTTTCTTAAGGATATCGAGTTTGCCATTGTTAACGCCAAAAAATTCAATGGGGTTAACGGTTTCAAGGTTAATGATCGTTTCTGTCAATGCTTATCAATTTTACCTGCATGATCTTCATGTTGTTACTCAGAGGCAGGGTGGGTTATTTAAAATTGTGTAAGGTGTTTTTAATTATTGCTCTTTTCAAATTTATGGTTTGAAATTTTAGAATCACTAATTAATTTATTAACATCTCTACTTATAACGTGGAAAAGTTACCGGTTATTGCAGGAAAAAAGTGATAATAAAAAGATAAATTTTTAAAATTTTGCCAGCAATTTTAGGTTTACCAATCTTGGCGTTAAACGATTGGGCATGGCATAGGTGCTGTTGGAGAAATCTTTTATTAACTGGTAAGAGATGGTATTGGCCCGGTCTATAAGGTTAAACACTTCGAGGCTTGCCCAAATATTTTCAAAACTTCTAAAAGGGTTATGGCTCCGTCTCAGGTTTTTTTCGCTGAGGAGCAGGGCGCTAAAACCAATATCAATGCGCATGTAGGGCTCTATGATCAGGCCGTTACGGTAGCGCACACTCCCCGGTATATTATAGCTCATGTTACTGCCGTACAATAAATTCAGGTGTACCCTGAAGTTTTTATTGGTGGTTAAATAATCTTCAAGGTACAGGCCTGCAGTTATGAGCCGGTCTGTTGGCCGGCGCAGCCAGCCTACATTATTTTTAACACTGTCAGTAATTACCTGGTCTTCGGTTTTGGGCCCAATAATTTCCCCTGCTGCATTTTTATACACATAATAAAAATCATCGTCAATATCTTCCCGGCTGCGCATAAAGCCAATACTTAACCAGCTTTCGGCATCTTGCACTAATTCTCCAAACAACCGAAATTCTATTCCTGTAGCATATGCTTTTGCATTATTATTTCCGGCATAGCGAATTTTAACATTATCTACATCATACACATCCACATCACTCATTTGCTTGTAATAGGCTTCCGCCGTTAGGCGAAAAGGCCTTGAGGCAATGCCTTTAAAATTGTAATCCCAGCCTGCAACAAACTGGATACTTTTTTGGGATTTTACATTGGTATTCAACGTGCCATCATACCTTCTAAGCTCCCGGTAAAAGGGCGGTTGGTTGTAAATTCCTGCGGCCAGTTTAAAAACCATATCTTTTTTCCAGCCGGGTTTTAAACTTACCTGCATGCGTGGACTGATTAAATTTTCTTTATTCAGGTTGTTGTAATTAAACCGTATGCCTGCCTGCAAACTGATGTCGGAAGTGTTTAACTGAAAATGCATATTATCCTGTACATAGCCGCTAAAGCGATTGATGTGGAGATTGGCCTTACTGTTCCAGTTACTGAAAAGGGTCATGATTCCCGGGGTGTAGGGTAAGGAATAACCGGCAGAATCCTGGTATTGCCATTGTTTTAAGATATCATTAATTTTAGATTGCTCAACACTGATGCCCCACTGTAAAAAATGTTTATTTCTATCCCAACTTCCCTTATGTGAAAAGTTCCACAGTTCAATATTTAATTTGTTGCGGGCATAATCCTGGTAATAACCCGAGCCCAGCGGATTTACAATTTGCCCGAAAGTATTGCTGGCTTTATCAAAATCCCGTTCACCAAACAGGTAAGCCCCTGCAATATCAAAATTTTCTTTTTCATCATCTTTAAAACGGCTGGCCATCCACTTTAATTTAAGGGCCGGGTTTGGGTTTTGTAAGATGGAAATACCCAGGAGGGAAGAAGTGTATTGATCTTTTTCCTGCCCTTCAAAAAATACATCGAGGCCAATATTTGAAGTGTAAAACGGAGAAAATACCGAGGCGGTCTTTTGCACCGATTCAGGATAAAAGGTAAACTTTGAGGTAGAGAGGATCCCTAAAACTTCAGCTTGCCATTTTTCAGAAAATTTATAGGTAAGCAAAGCCTGGGCATCTGAGGCCGAAGGAATATAAGAACCCTGGGTGGGCTGATTGCTTAATAAGCTCTGGTTGCTTTTATTGCGTACCCCGGCCAGGAATGAAAATTTTTTATTGTTGGACGAGCCTTCTGCATAAGCGCCCTGCTCCAGTAAACTTAAATAAACACTCCCGGCAAATTTTACGGGTTTTTTATATTGAATATCCAGCACACTGCTCATCTTATCACCATATTTGGCCTGGAAGCCCCCAGTATAAAAAGAAACATTACGGGCCAGTGAAGGATTAATAAGGCTTAACCCTTCCTGTTGGCCGCTGCTAACGAGGTAAGGGCGGTACACTTCAAAATCGTTGATGTAAACTAAGTTTTCATCGTAGCTGCCGCCCCTTACATTATATTGAGAGGTGAGTTCATTGTTACTGCCCACCAGTGTTTTTATTAAAGCTTCTACGCCGCCTGTGGTGCTGGGAAGCGTAAGGGCATTGCGGGGATTTATTTTAATTAAACCGGTTTCGGTGCGCTGGCGTTCATCTTTTACGGTGACTTCCTCCAGCAATTTGCCGCTTTTATAAAGTTTTAGGGTGATGGTTTCATTTTCCCCTTGGCTGAGAAAAAAGTTTTTTTGTGCAGGAGCATACCCGGTATGGCTGAATACAAGGGCAAAGGTTTTTTCGGATGGTACCGTGATGGTAAATGTGCCATCGTCTTTTGCAGATACCCCCCTGGTTTTGCCCAGGATCATTACCGATACATCGCTGATGCCATTTTCGTTTTCATCAATAATACGGCCGCTTACCGTAGCCGTTTTGTTTTGAGCAAAAAGAAAAATGGATTGAAATAAAAAAGCGCAAACCGTAAGCAGTCTCATTTGATGAAGATAAACATTATTTGTAAAAATTTTTTAACCCGTGTGCCAAAATTTGACGAAGGTTTATACCCTGCCTTAATTATTGCGTTTTTATGATTATTTTCGATGGGTGTTAACAGCAACGAATATCGAAAAATATTATGGCAGCCTCCAGGTGCTTAAAGGCGCAAGCCTTGAAGTTCATAAAGGGGAAATTGTAAGCATTGTGGGTTCTTCCGGCGCCGGTAAAAGCACTTTGTTGCATATCCTGGGTACATTAGATAAACCCGATAAAGGAGAAATTATCTTGGCCGGCAACAGGCTTGATAAATTATACGGCAATGCACTATCTGCTTTTCGCAACAGGCATATCGGTTTTATTTTTCAATTTCATCACCTGCTGCCTGAGTTTACGGCTTTGGAAAACGTATGTATGCCCGGATGGATTTACGGAGCAAAGAAAAAGGAATCCCTTGAAAGGGCTACGCAGCTTTTAACCCATTTGGGGTTACAGAACCGTTTAAAAAATAAGCCTAATGAGCTCAGTGGTGGAGAGCAACAAAGGGTTGCCGTTTGCCGGGCTTTAATTAATAAACCCGATATTATTATGGCAGATGAGCCTACCGGGAACCTGGATAGCGCCAACGCCAGGGAATTGCATAACCTGTTTATTACATTGAGCAGGGAATATCAACAAACATTTTTAATTGTTACCCACAATGAAGAGCTGGCAAAAATGAGCGACCGTGTGGTGCACATGAAAGACGGTAAAATTTTAGACAACAATTTTATTGAAGGATAAAAAAATTCTTTAATAATTCAGTAAATAGTTTATTCTTTCTGATACTTTTTCTGCATTGGGCAGCATGGCATTTTCTAAAATAATATTCATGGGCACTGCAGGCAGGTTAAGGGCGCCCAATACTTCTACCGGGGCATCTAAATATTGAAAGCAGGCTTTGGAAATTCTCCCGGCCAGCGCTTCTGCAAAAGAATTATTTTGTTGTTCCTCTGTAAGTACAAGGCATTTGCCGTGCTTTTTTACGGATGAGAAAACAGCCTCTTCATCTAAAGGAAACAAGGTTCGTAAATCCATTATTTCAATTGCATTGTTAAAGTTTTTTGCAGCCGCTTTTGCCCAATATACACCCATGCCATAAGTTATAATGCAACAACTCTCACCGTTATTTATTTTTTCATCGCTTGCATGGGTTACAATATTAGCTTTACCTAAGGGCAAAATATAATCTCTTGATGGTTCTATTTGCATGGCGTCTTCGGTGCCGGCAACCTTACTCCAGTATAATCCTTTATGCTCCAGCATTACCACCGGGTTGGGGTCGTAAAATGCGGCTTTTAAAAGGCCTTTCATATCGGCTGCATTGCAGGGATAAACAATTTTGATGCCTTTAATAGTGAGCAAAGTACTTTCTACGCTTCCGCTATGGTAAGGCCCCCCGCCGCCATAAGCGCCAATGGGTACCCTGATTAAGGTTTGTACCGGAAATTTTCCGCAACTTAAATAACAACTCTTGGAAATTTCTGTAACCAGTTGATTAAGGCCCGGGAAAATATAATCGGCAAACTGCACTTCCACTATGGGTTTTAAACCAACGGCACTCATGCCAACCGTAGAGCCGATAATATAGGCTTCCTGGATGGCGGTATTAAATACACGGTTATCGCCAAACTGTTCTGCAAGTGTTGCGGCTTCCCTAAAAACACCACCCAATCTCCTGCCCACATCCTGCCCGTAAAGCAAGGCTTCAGGGTGGTCTTCCATTATTTCCCTTATGGCAAATAAGGCCGCATCCACCATTATAATTTTTTTATTGCCTGACGGAGTACGTTCACCTTTTTCCTGCAGAATGGGAGTTTCGGCAAAAATATGCTCCGCTACGGTTGATGCATCCGGCTCGGGAGATGCAACGGCTTTTTCAAAAGATTCTTTTATTATTGTTTTTGCTTCCTCATCTATGGCCTGTAAATCACCGGTATGGATACCCGACTGAAGTAAATGGTTTTTTAGTTTTTCAAAAGGATCGTTGGCAAAATGCTTTTGTAAATCTTCATTACTGCGGTAGGTTTCTTTGCGCACCCCGCTGGTATGATGGCCGAGTAACGGCACAGTAGCATGTACCAGCCAGGGCCTCCTGTTTTTTCTAACGTCGGCAATCGTATGCTGCATAACAGTATAGCTCTTTGCAAAATCGCTGCCATCCACCGTTACCCGTTCAATACCTTTAAATCCTTTAATATATTTATAAGCGGTTGTTGTTCTCGCTTCCGATGCGGTAACGCTTATACCCCAGTCATTATCCTGCACCAAAAAAATAATCGGCAACTGCTGCAATGCTGCAAATTGAAAGGCTTCACTTACTTCACCTTCCGTAATGGAAGCATCTCCAAGTGAGCAAACGACTACCGGCATTTCGCCATTTTCCCCTTTTTTAAGTAAAGCTGAATTGGTTTGTGATAAAAATTTTAAGCCTTGTGCAATACCTGTTGTGGGAATTGCCTGCATCCCTGTGGCGCTGCTTTGATGAATGATGCTGGGTTTATCTCCTTTTTTATAATTGGGATGGGTATAATATTCCCTGCCACCGGTAAAAATATCTTCGCCTTTTGCCAGTAATTGAAGCATTAAGCTGTAGGGTTCAAAACCCAGGCCAAGCATAAGGCTCTCATCCCGGTAATAAGGGCTTACAAAATCACAGGGTAATAAATGAAATGCCGTAGCTAACTGAATGGCTTCGTGTCCACGGCTTGTACTATGCACATATTTGCAAATTTGCCGGTTGGCTTCGTAGGTTTCGGTCATGGCTTTGGCCATGCACATTAATTTAAAAGCATGAAGTGATATATCGTTGGTCAATCCCATATTTTTTGGTGGGGCAAATTTAACTTGTTTTACTAAGGAAGGATTAAACTATTTAGATTTGCTGGTATTAAGCAAACACCTTTTGTACAATTGAACCGTATTTTCCAGCCCAAGGTACAGGGCATCACAAATGAGCGCATGGCCAATAGACACTTCCAATAAACCCGGTATATTTTCTGAAAAATATTCCAGGTTGTTTAAATCCAAATCATGGCCGGCATTTATACCCAACCCAAGTTCCCGGGCTTTTTGTGCCGCTTCAATATAGGGTGCAATGGCCGAAGATTTATGGCCTTGAGCATAGGCTTTGGCATAAGCTTCGGTGTAGAGTTCAATTCGGTCGGTGCCGGTGGTTGCTGCGGCAGTAATGAGGTCCAATTGAGGATCAACAAATATTGAAACCCTTATACCGGCATTTTTAAAAACCGGGATGATCGTTTGTAAATAGTGCTGCTGTTCAATGGTGTTCCATCCATGGTTGCTGGTGAGCTGGCCCACTGCATCGGGTACAAGGGTTACCTGCGTAGGCTTATTGGCTAAAACCAGGTCAACAAATTTTTGTTCCGTAGGGTTTCCTTCAATATTATATTCCGTAGTGATTGTTTTCTTTAGTTCAAAAACGTCGGTATATCGTATATGGCGTTCATCGGGCCTTGGATGTACGGTAATGCCATCGGCGCCAAACCGTTCAATATCTTTTGCCGCCTTTATGAGGTCAGGATTATTGTGTCCACGGCTGTTACGCAGGGTTGCCAGCTTGTTGATGTTTACCGAAAGTTTTGTCATGATTCACCAATTTTAAGGAACCGGGATTTTAAAAACGTTTTTAAAATTTATTTCCATTTGTAAAATTATTTCATCCGGGTTTAAGGCTTTAATACCTGCTGCCGTTTTATATAATTCTTCCACAGGTGTTGCCGCATCATCGGAGTAAAATAATAAACGGTTCAACGGGGTTTGTAATAATACCTGCTGACCATGTGGCCACTCCGGGTTTTTATCAAAGCATAACCAGAAACCGGCATTAAGCAATTTTTCAGCCATAGCCCAGGGTTGATTGCGGTATTGAAAAAGAACGGCCTGTGCCGGTTGGTTTTTACGGATGGTTTGAACCAATTCATCATCTGCTCTTATTGAATTTACGATGATGGGTTTGTTTAAGGAATGGGCTAAGCTGAGCTGGGCCATAAATGCCTTTTGCTGAAGCTGCCAGTTTACAACGCAGGTTTTATTTAACCCACAGCCGCTAACGGCCAAAGCCCGGCTGCTGTTTAAGGCCGCTTCTAATAAGGTAAAATGAGTGGGCCATACTTCTGTAATTTGCCCTGGAGTAAGGCCTGCAGAAAAATAGCTTTTTGGAAGATCGGTAAAAACATCATGGCGGTATTGAATGGCAAATGTGCTGCCTGAAACTTTTTGATTACTATGAATATTTATATACAAACCCTATTATTCTTACTTGCATAAAGTTAAATACTCTGTAACTTATTTACTGCACTTCTTTCCAGCGAAAGGTATTGATGAGATGTTCAATATCTTTTTGTAAAAATTCCTGCACCGGCTTTAAAGAATCGGCATTTGGGGTACTGCCGAAGTATAAGGCGCCTCGTATAAAATTTTTTACGGTATCCGTCATAAAAAACTGTTTTGCCGTTGCTGCATTTCCTCCCACTTTAAAATAAACCCCGCTTATACCGTTTTTGGTAACAAACACGCTGTCGGTAATTGATGATGCTACCACATCATTCTTACTGGTAAGGGTATAAGCATCATTTACGAGCTTATCAAATTGGTTTATCCCCAGCGAGTCTTTGTATTTTCCTTCGCCAACGGGGATTTTATAAAGCGCCTTCCCGCCAATTTGTTTATAACTTAAAAAAATACGGGCATTAAAACCGGGAAAATCAATATTGCGCCAAAACGGGTTTTCGGGATTGCTGTCGAAGTAGGCGCTGTCCTGCACAATTGTACCGTAAACGGGATATTCAAAACTATACGGCAATGCAGGATCGTTCAATAACCGGTACTGGTGCTGAGGAAAATCAATTTTAAAATAGCC
>JAFDZZ010000174.1 GCA_018266715.1 Bacteroidota bacterium | reverse complement strand
CAGGTCTTCTTTTTCACTCACATCCAATAAGCCTACCAGGCTACCGGTTTTATCGGTAACATTTAAGGTTTTCACTCCTTTACCCCCACGGTTGGTAATGCGGTAATTGGCTTCGCCTGTTTCGGGATCGTCGAGTAAGGTTCGCTTGCCATATCCTTTTTCACTTACCACTAAAATGGTGCGGTCTTTATTTTCTTTATTCACACAAATTAATCCCACCACTTCATCGGTGTTTCCTTCCACTTCAATTCCGGCCACACCTATACTGCCACGTCCCGTACTGCGTACTTTACTTTCATGAAAACGAATGGCCCTTCCGCTCTTTACCGCCATCATTATTTCGCTGTTTCCGTCGGTAAGTTTGGCGGCAAGCAGTTGATCGCCTTCCAAAATATTAATGGCATTAATGCCTACCTGCCGGGGCCGGCTAAAATCTTCAAGGTCGGTTTTTTTAATAATGCCCTGCTTGGTACACAAAACAATAAAATGATTTTGGATATACTCTTTATCATCCAGGTTATTTACATCAATTACAGCCCGTATTTTATCATCGGCAGGTATTTGCACAAGGTTTTGTACGGCCCTTCCCTTTCCGGTTTTATCGGCTTCGGGTATTTGATACACTTTTAACCAGTAGCAACGGCCTTTTTCGGTAAAAAACAATAAGGTATGGTGGGTGCTGGCCACAAATAAGTGTTCAATATAATCTTCCTGCCGGGTACTGCTTCCCTTGGCGCCACGGCCCCCACGGCGTTGCTGACGGTATTCGGTGGCAGCGGTACGCTTAATATAACCCAAATGAGATATGGTTACCACAACGTCTTCCTCTTCAATAAGGTCCAGCATATTAATTTCATCATCGGCAAATTCAATTTCGGATTTACGGTCGTCGCCGAATTTATCTTTCACCTCCAACAGTTCGGTTTTGATGATATCAAAACGTAAACTCTCATTGGCCAAAATTTCCTTCAGCCGTTCAATTTCTTTTAATATGGCCGCATGTTCTTCCCGGATTTTATCAATCTCCATACCGGTGAGGCGTTGTAAACGCAGCTCCAGCACAGCTTTGGCCTGTATTTCGCTCATGCCGAATTGGGTCATGAGGCCTTCTTTAGCCGTTTCGGGATTGGAGCTTTCCCTAATTAATTGAATTACGGCATCCAGGTTGTCTAAGGCAATAATATACCCTTCTAAAATATGCGCCCGTTCTTCGGCCTTGCGTAATTCATATTTAGTGCGGCGCACAACAACTTCATGGCGGAAGTCAACAAATTCTGCAATAAGGTCTCTTAGGTTTAATACTTTGGGCCGGCCTTTCACTAAGGCTACATTGTTGATGCCAAATGAGGTTTGCAAATCAGAATGTTTATACAATTGATTTACCACAACCTGGGCTACGGCATCCCTTCGCAATTCTATAACAATCCGGGTGCCTTCTTTATTATTACTTTCGTTATTTACATCGGTTGCGCCGTCTAATATTTTTTCGGAGATTAATTCTCCTATACGCTGCGTAAGGGAATCCCGGTTTACCAAATACGGCACTTCGGTGATAATTATTTTTTCTTTTCCTTTAGCATCCGTTTCTATACTCGTTTTGCCTCTTACCACCACCCGGCCACGGCCGGTAAGGAATGCAGCTTTTACCCCATCCATTCCATAAATAATTCCCCCGGTAGGAAAATCGGGCGCTTTTACAAATTTCATCAAGCCTTCGGCATCAATGCTGCGGTTGTTGATATAGGCAATGCATCCATCCACCACTTCCGACAGGTTGTGTGGCATCATATTGGTAGCCATACCTACGGCAATGCCGCTGCTTCCGTTTACCAGCAATTGGGGTACCCGTGTGGGCATTACGGTTGGCTCCTGCAAAGAGTCATCAAAGTTTAGCTGGTAATCTACGGTCTCTTTATCTATATCCTCCATCATAGCTTCGGCAAACTTTTGCATACGCACTTCGGTATAACGCATTGCCGCAGGCATATCGCCATCCTGGCTGCCAAAATTTCCCTGGCCGTCAATCATTTTATATCGCATGGCCCATTCCTGCGCCATTCGCACCATCGTGTCATAAATAGCTTTATCGCCATGGGGATGGTATTTACCCATTACTTCACCCACAATACGGGCCGATTTTTTGTAGGGTTTATTACTGGCATTACCCAGTTCATTCATACCAAAAAGCACCCTGCGGTGTACCGGTTTTAAACCATCCCGTACATCGGGCAATGCACGACCAACAATTACACTCATTGAATAATCAATGTACGAGGTCTTCATCTGCTCTTCAATATTTACCGGGATAATTTTGCCCCTGTTATCGGGCATTTCTTCGTTCTTCAAGTCAGTATTTTCCATAAATTTTTAAAGTAGGCAAAGATACTTAAAACCCGGCATTTTTCGGGTTAAAAACCATGCATTTTAGCCGCTATTTCTTCACAATTTTGTATCGTTTTGTGGAGAAGTTTACAGGATTTTTTCGGTTTATTAAAAGAAGATTAAAATAAGGATTTCATAATTGATTATGCCATTTGTATAGCAGCCTTTACATTTGCGGAATGAATACTATTTTACTTATTGGCGCAGGGAAATCTACCACGGTATTAATTGATTATTTGATTAGGGAAGCCGCAATACATCACTGGAAACTTTTGGTTGCAGATGCAGATTTAAATCTTGCCAAATCAAAAATTAACAACAGCCCTAATGCCGAAGCGGTTCACCTGGATCTATTAAATGAACAACAAAGAGGCCGGTTAATAGCCGGCACCGATATTGTGATTTCAATGATGCCGCCAGGCCTGCATTATTTGGTGGCTAAAGATTGCCTTCAATTTAAAAAGCATCTGCTCACCGCATCTTATGTAGATGAAAAAATAAAAGCGCTTCAACCGCAAATTGATGCTGCCAACATTTTGTTTTTATGCGAAATGGGTTTAGACCCCGGTATTGATCACATGAGCGCCATGAAAATTATTCATCAAATTAAAGATAAGGGTGGCACAATTTCTTCTTTTAAAAGCCATTGCGGCGGATTGGTGGCGCCCGAAAGCAACGATAACCCCTGGCATTATAAAATAAGCTGGAACCCCCGTAACGTAGTGCTGGCTGGTAATGCAGGATCTGTTTATAAGCAAGACGGGCAAACTATTGCTATTGACTATAGGGATTTGTTTAATACCCAAAATACCGTAAATATTGATGAAGTTGGCACTTTGGCCTATTATGCCAACCGGGATTCTTTGAGTTATATCCCCTTATATCATTTAGAGGAAGCGTCAACATTTATGCGTACTACGCTTCGCTATCCCCAATATTTTACAGGCTGGAATGCCATTGTTCATGCCGGGTTAACCAACGATAAAAATAAAGTGCCCGAAGGAATTGCATTTGCCGATTGGAGCCAACCCCTATTGCCCTTTGTTAGCAACGAAAACAGGGATCAATTGGCCTTCCTGGGATTATTTGATAAAACAAAAATACCCGCTCACTTAATTTCATCGGCAGATGTGATGCAGTATTTATTGGAAACAAAATTAGCAATGCAGCCCCATGACAAAGACATGATTGTAATGCTACATGAATTTGATTACCGGCTAAACGGCAAATCCCAATCCCTGCAAAGCAGCCTTGTGGTAAAAGGAGAAAATAACCTGCGTACGGCTATGGCAAAAACTGTTGGGCTTCCACTGGGCATAGCCTGCAAATTAATCCTTACACAGCAGTTAAAAATTACCGGGTTGCATATTCCTACAATTAAAGAAATTTATGAGCCGGTTTTAAAAGAGTTGGAAGCCGAAGGAATAAAATTTGAAGAAAGTAGTTCCTGATGTTTTGGGTTGATAAATTAGCTAATGGTTACATCAGAATTTTCAAAAGATCTTCAACGCCTTCTGTGGCGGGCTTTTCAATTGAAGTTAAATTTTCATAACCGCTTACAGCAGGTAATTTTTTATCAATGATAAACTTTGGCAAATAAGGTGGAGCATAATGCAGTAAGGATGCCGCCGGGTAAACCTGCAATGAAGTGCCCACTACAACAAATATATCGCAATCGTTCACAAGTTCTATGGCTTTTTCTATCATGGGAACAGCTTCACCAAACCAAACGATATGTGGCCTGAGTTGGGTACCGTCTTCGCCCTTATCTCCCAGTTTTATATCGGTACGGATGTCATATAAAACCGAAGGCCTTCCCACACTATACATTTTAAAAATTTCGCCATGCAGGTGAAGTACATTTGATGAGCCTGCCCGTTCATGAAGGTCGTCAATATTTTGAGTGATGATGCTGGTTTGATATTTTTCCTCAAGTTTTACCAGGCCTAAATGTGCAGGGTTGGGTTTAGCTGCCGCAACATCGCTCCTGCGCATATTATAAAAATCTAAAACCAGTTGGGGATTTTTTTCAAAAGCCTGTGGCGTTGCCACATCTTCAATATTATAACCCATCCACAGTCCATCACTATCCCTGAAGGTTTTTAAGCCGCTTTCGGCGCTGATGCCGGCCCCGGTAAGTATTACGATGTGTTGCATTAACTGTTGCGTTAGGCGTTATTTTTTCAGAATCCGTTTTACAATTTCTTCGTCCCGGTTATAAATATCTTTCCTAAAATTCAATTTTCCGTTTTCCGTATTTACAAATGCGGTGAGGTAACCGATATACACCGGCTCCGGAACTTTAAGTTTTACCTGCACTTCTTTGGTTAAATGCATCAGGCTGTCTATTACTTTTTCGGTATAGCGGGGTTCATTGCGGAGCAAATACATGGCCAGCTTTTTAGGTTCCTTAAGCCGTATGCATCCGTGGCTAAAAGCCCGGTTGGTATAATTAAATTTATCTTTTGCCGGTGTATCATGAAAATAAATATTGTAACTATTGGGAAATAAAAATTTTACCAGCCCCAAAGAATTATTGGGCCCGGGTTTTTGCCGCACCCTTCCGGGGCCTACTATTTCCATATTATTTCGTTTTAAATACGATTCCGATAGCCGGCCTTCCATTTCGTTTTTATATATACTATAGGGTACATTCCAGTAAGGACTAAATGCGATGGTGCGTAGCGTGTCGTTAAAAATTACGGTTTTGGTGGCATCCTGCCCTACTACCACATCAATGCTAAAGTTTAGTTTACTATTTTCGTACACAAACAATTTATAATCGGGGATATTCACTACTATATAGTTTTCTCCAAGAGAAACCGGTATCCAACGGCTCCGTTCCATGTTTACAACAATTTGTTCAATTCTTTTGCTTACCGGTACATTCATTTCCTGCACCACATATTTATCTATAAAGTTGGCATTTCTTAACCCTACCCTGCTTCTAAAGGATCGTACCGCTTCTGCAAATGTGCTGTCATACTTTAAAGAGCTGTCAGTTCCGGAATAATCGCCCGTTAAGGCCAGCCTTTTTTTAATAGCTGCTATAAACTTTGAGGAATCACCCGGCGCTAATTTTTTAATGGAGCTGTCCACTAATGGCCAGCCACCGGCAGCTTCAATAGTTTTGTACTTTATCAAAAAATTCTTTAAGTATCCGTATTGAGGATATAAGGGTTCATTTGAAAAAATTTCACCGGTGGAATCGGTAAGTAAGTTGTTTAAATATTCAGGGTATGAAATTTTTTTTGGGGTAATATTCCAGCCAATTGCTTTCAATTGTGCTGCAGTTAGTGATCCATAAATTTGACGGGTGTACATGAAATATTGTGCGGTAAGCATCATTTCATTTAAGATATACAGGCTGTCTTTTCTGTCTTTTCCGGGTAAGGCGCCGGCATCGTCAAAAATGTGGTTAAATTCAGTACGGTACAGCAGGCTGTCATCCAACCCACCATCGTTAAGGTTATTAATACGGTTGTGCAGGTTTTGTGCGGCTTGTGTAAAGCCGGCTGTATCAGACCAGGCAAAAGAAAAATTTCTGCTTCTGTAAAATTCCAACCATTCATCTTTTATATTTTCCAACTTTGGATAAGCCGCAAAAAAAGCATTGGCCTTTGAGCTGTCGAAACGCAGTACCGATGCCGGTTCTATTTGTTGCGGAAGCTTAGGATCAATATCTACGGCAATGGGCGGCAGTGGTTGCTTTTCGGTTTGTTTGCACCGGGTAAAAATTACGGAAATAAGGAAAAGTGCAACCAGGGTTTGAAATTTTATTTTCATATTTGCAAAAATAAGCGCAAAAGGTTATAAATAAACTTACGGATGCACCCACAAATAGAGTTATTGCTTCGTTGCATTAAGCTGGAAGAAGCAGAAGAACAGCAACGTTATGGCCTAAATGAACAGCATTCGTTAAAGCAACTCAAAGCCGAAAGTGCAGCCCTGCACCCGCTCATTATCACCGGTAAAAATTTTGGATACTTAGATTATCCCGAACTGCGGTTTAAATTAAATTTTCCATCTGAGAATAATTTATTTAAAGATGGCGCTGCCATTGAATGTTTTAAAAACGGCGAAGAAAATATTAAAGGCGTACTGATGAACTTTGACGGGAAGGCCGGTGAATTCAGGCTTTTTGCACCCGATTACCCGGATTGGATTGAAGACGATGGCGTAGGTATTAAACTGGCCCCCGATAGCCGCACCACAGAGATTGTGAAAAAAGCGTTGCTGGAACTGGAAAATAATAAATCGCTTTTTGCTTTATTTGAATCTTTACATTCCGGTATTGGAAATAAGGAAATTGAAGAAAAGGAAAATATAAGCCAGCTGCATTTTAAAAACATGCATTTAAATGCCAGCCAGCAAAAAGCGGTTACAGCCATTGTTCAAAATGACGCAATTACTATTGTACATGGCCCTCCAGGCACAGGCAAAACCACTACTTTAATTGAAGCCATTGTGCAGTTGGTAAATAAGGGCGAAAAAGTATTGGTATCAGCACCAAGCAATACTGCCGTAGATCATTTGGCCAAGGGCTTGCTTAAGCAAAATATTTCTTTACTGCGAGTAGGCAACAGCAGTAAAGCCGATGAGGCGCTTTATGCCCATACCCCCGAAGGGAAATTGAGCAACAGCAAGCATCAGAAAGAAGTTAAAAAATTAAAAATAAGGGCTGAAGAGTTTCGGAAAATGGCGCTAAAATATAAACGCAGTTTTGGGAAAGCGGAACGTGAACAAAGAAGTTTATTGTTTAAAGAAGTAAAGGAAATACGCAGGCAGGTAAAAGAATTGCAAAATTTTGAGGAACAAAAACTGTTTGAACAAGCACAGGTAATTGCGGCTACGCCAATAGGTTTGTATGATGCAGCGCTACAGAAACATAAATTTGATACCTTAATTATTGATGAAGCCGGGCAATGCATTGAGCCGCTGGCCTGGGTAATTTTTCCTTTGGCCGATAGATGGGTATTGGCCGGCGATCACTGGCAATTACCCCCAACGGTATTAAGCAACGAAGCAGCTCAACTTGGGTTTAACAAATCTATTTTGGAAACAGCCATTGCAAATTGCAACCACATCAACCTGCTGGATATTCAATACCGGATGCGAAAAGCTATTGCCGGCTTTAGCAGTGACTATTTTTACGAAGGTTTATTGCAAACGGCAGGACATCTTTTAAATACGGGTGTTCACCTCAGTTTTATTGACATGGCCGGCTCCGGAAATGATGAAGAGCGTGGGGCAGATGGCTTAAGCTTACAGAATAAGGCGGAATTGCAGCTGGCGATGAAGTTAATGGAAACCGAAAAATTGGATCTTACCCAAACTGCTTTTATTTCACCCTATGCCGGGCAGGTTGCAGCAGCAAAAGAAATTTTGCCAAAGGAACTCCGTATGAGCACTATTGACAGCTTCCAGGGGCAGGAAAAGGAAAATATTATTTTATCTCTTGTGCGCAGTAACGATGATGGAGTAATTGGTTTTTTAAAAGATTACCGCCGTATGAATGTAGCCGTTACCCGTGCCAAAGAACAATTGTTTGTAATTGGCGACAGCGCAACCATTGGCAGGGATAAATTCTACCGTGCTTTTTTGGATTATGTTGAAAAATATGGCAGTTACAGAACGGTTTGGGAATTTGAGTTATAGAATAAAAAAATAGATTGCGGCAATTGAAAAAATCATTTGAGATATAATGCTAACATTATGATTGCATTTAAAGTTACCGTGCAATTTAAGCAGCCGTGATCTACATGGTTTTAATATGTTGTTCAGACGAATTTAAAACAGAAGTCTATTTTGCTCTTGGTCTGTAAATATCGGTTACGAGTAATTTGATTGTCGTAGCGCCAATATTTTTTCCATAATCGTTCAGCGAAGGACTAATGAACCCCATGCCTGTCTTTAGTTCCATTTCCTGTGGGGCAGCACCATTAAAAGAAATTAATGCTTTGCCACCTTGCAATACATAAACGGTATGATCAGGGTGAGCATGCAATGCTGCCGAATCGCCTGGCTTCAAAGTAAACTCATACATTTTTATACCCAATGTGTCCTGAAGAAGTTTTGAAAATTTGGCTCCTACAGTTAAGGGATCCATCGTTGGATCGTATGCAGGCATTGAAGTAGCATCTACAGCAGTTGATGCAACTTGAGTTGTGTCCTTCTCATGTTTTTCTGAAGTTGTTGTGGGTTGTTTACAGCTGATTAAAATCAAAACTGAAATCAATGTCAAAAAGCGAATGTGGGTTTTTATTTGTTGCATGGCGAGAATTTTATAAATGAAAAATTAATTTTCTTGTAATGTTCCCGGCAAATGTTTGTATGGCTTCTTAAATGATGTTTTCTGATGAAAGTTAAAAGGATTAATTTCAAAAAAATGCAAACACCAGGTAATCTAAAAACCAGTCTTTGATCTTTTTAAAGTATTTTGTTTTCATGTTTTCGAGTTTGGGGTAAAGCTGTGATTATTTCAATTTCAAAGCTATTTTTAACTTCATATATACACAATACCTCAACTTGGGTATTTTTATAAAAAAACAGGTTTTTATACAAGTAATTAGGTTTATACATAAATAATTGGTCTAACTCCCCAATTTTCAATGGTTTTTCCCTCATTTGCCCTATTTTTGCCGACCTTAATTTTAACTATACTTAAAAAATGGACAAACTGTTTTATGTAGTGCCGGCCCTGGGTATTGTGGGGTTGCTGTACACGTTTATCAAATTTAACTGGGTTGCCCGCCAGGATGCAGGTAATGACCGGATGAAAGAAATCAGCAATTACATTGCCCAAGGCGCAATGGCCTTTTTAAAAGCTGAATATAAAATCCTCACTTATTTTGTAATTATTGCAGCGCTTTTACTGGGCGTAATGGGTTTTAGTAATGAAAACAGCCATTGGAGCATAGCACTGGCCTTTGTTGCCGGGGCATTTTTCAGTGCTTTGGCTGGTTTTATCGGTATGAAGGTAGCTACAAAAGCCAATGTTCGTACAGCACAGGCTGCCAGAACAAGTTTAAGCAAAGCCTTGGCAGTATCTTTTACAGGTGGCTCGGTAATGGGCCTTGGAGTAGCCGGTTTGGCGGTACTTGGCCTTGGTGGCTTGTTTATTGTATTAATCTGCATTTTTGCTCCTGGTGAAGCATCTAATAGCCACCTGGTTACCAAGGCTATAGAAGTGCTTACCGGGTTTTCTTTAGGAGCTGAGTCTATAGCCTTATTTGCCCGTGTGGGCGGTGGTATTTATACAAAAGCTGCCGATGTGGGAGCCGATTTAGTGGGTAAAGTGGAAGCCGGTATCCCGGAAGATGATCCCCGTAACCCGGCAACTATTGCCGATAATGTGGGTGATAACGTGGGTGACGTAGCCGGAATGGGCGCCGATCTTTTTGGCTCTTATGTAGCGACGGTTTTGGCTACAATGGTTTTAGGCCATGAAGTTACCGATGCGGCCGGGCAAGTGTTGAATGATGGATTTGGCGGATTCTCCCCTATTTTATTACCGATGCTTATTGCCGGAATTGGTATAGTGTTCTCCATTATTGGAACTTTCTTTGTGCGTATTAGCGAAAGTGCAGGGCTTAGCACCGCCAAAGTACAAAGCGCTTTAAACATGGGTAACTGGGGTTCAATTGTGCTTACTGCCATTGCTTCTTTCTTCCTGGTAAGTTATATCCTTCCCGATAGCATGAGCCTTCGTGGCCATGAGTTTACCAGCAACGGCGTTTTTGGTGCCATAATGGTAGGGCTTGGCGTGGGAACTTTAATGAGTATCATTACGGAATATTATACCGCTATGGGAAAAAGGCCGGTAAACAGTATTGTACGCCAGAGCGGCACCGGGCATGCTACAAATATTATTGGTGGATTGGCTATAGGTATGGAAAGTACCTTATTGCCCATTGTTGTACTGGCAGCCGGTATTTACGGCTCTTATGAATGTGCAGGATTATATGGTGTAGCCATTGCTGCTGCAGGTATGATGGCTACTACAGCCATGCAATTAGCCATTGATGCTTTTGGTCCAATAGCGGATAATGCGGGTGGTATTGCCGAAATGAGTGAATTACCCAAAGAAGTGCGTGAAAAAACAGATATTTTAGATGCCGTAGGAAACACAACGGCTGCAACCGGTAAAGGGTTTGCAATTGCATCGGCTGCACTTACAGCGCTTGCTTTATTTGCAGCATTTGTGGGTATTGCAGGTATAACCGGTATTGATATTTACCATGCCGATGTATTGGCAGGTTTATTTATTGGCGCAATGATTCCGTTTATATTCTCTTCTCTTGCCATTCGTGCCGTTGGTGAAGCAGCAATGAGTATGGTGGAAGAAGTACGCAGGCAGTTCCGCAGCATTCCGGGTATTATGGAAGGTACCGGCAAGCCTGAATATGATAAATGTGTAGCCATTTCTACCGATGCATCCATTAAAAAAATGATGCTGCCCGGCGCTATAGCATTAATTACTCCAATAATAGTAGGTTTTGTTTTTGGCCCCGAAGTATTGGGCGGTTTCCTTGCCGGTGCAACGGTTTCGGGCGTGCTGATGGGTATGTTCCAGAACAATGCCGGAGGTGCCTGGGACAATGCAAAAAAATCATTT
>JAFDZZ010000173.1 GCA_018266715.1 Bacteroidota bacterium | reverse complement strand
ACCTATAACACTCCGGGTAATTATACCGTTTCATTGCAGATTTCTGATGGTGTTGGGTCTGATACCCGTAACCTTACCAGCTACATAAAAGTAAATGCCTTGCCCAATATTTCTATCAGCCAGTCTGCACCATCAGTGTGCGGTTTTCAGTCGGTTGATTTAAAGGCAAGTGGCGCTAATTTTTACACCTGGTCGCCGGCTACCGGCCTAAGCAATACCGTACTGCCCACTACACGTGCCCAAATAAACAGTACAACCACATTTACTGCACTGGGTACAGATTTAAATGGTTGTGTAAACTCTGCCAATGTAACCATACAATATTTTCCTTCGCCGGTACTGGTAAAAAACCCTGCCGATGAAACATTATTGGTATGCCGTAATGATTCCACTTTGCTTAGTGTAAGTGGGGCGCTTACTTATAGCTGGACGCCATCAACAGGGTTAAGTAACACTACAGGAACATCTGTTAAGGCCCGGGTGCAATCAGGAACCATCTTTTATACCGCTACCGGTACAGATGCGAATGGTTGTTCGGCTTCAGTTGGGTTCCGGCTTACTGCAAGGCCCTGCGATTCTTTGGTGGCCGATGTAAAAGTAGATCAAACTGCAATTTGTGCGCCGGCTTGTGTGAATTTTTCTGATTTTTCTACGGGCAATCCCACCGGTTGGCAATGGAATTTTCCCGGGGGCAACCCGGCTTCATCTACGTTGCAAAATCCGGGAGTGGTTTGTTATGATAACCCCGGAACCTATGCAGTAGAACTTAGGGTAGTAAAGGGTACCGATACCAGTAATAAAATTTTTAACAGTGTAGTGGTTGCAGGGGCATACCCTCAGATTAATATTACCGCAAACCCTGCTACAATTTGTAAGTTTGATTCTGCAGGCTTAAAAGTTTCCGGCGCCCAATATTACAGTTGGGGTTATCAACCTTCCTTATATATAATCGGCTATTCCGATTCGGTAAAAGTAAAACCCCTTGATACTACCTGGTATGTAGTAACCGGCAATATCAATGTTTTTAATTACGATGGCCCTGGCGGCCCCGGTGGGCAAGGCAGTTTTAAAATATGCACCAAAACCGATTCTATTCGGGTAAATGTTATTAACTGTACCACTGTACCGATAAACCTGGTTTATTTTAATGCAGCATATAAAGAGAATACGGTGCAAACGGCCTGGCAAATGCTTACGCAAAATGAAGTGCTGAACTATGAAGTAGAGCGCAGTATGGATGGTAATATATTTTTCAGCATTGCAGATATCCATAAAAACGTTTCAACTGCTTACCGGTTTACGGATCATCATCTTCCTCCCGGAGTGACGATCCTTTATTATCGTTTAAAATACCGTCAAACCAATGGAAGAGTATTTTATTCTGAGGTTGTAAAAGTTACCATGGCAACTCCAATCAACAACTGGGCCGGTATTATGCCCAACCCTGTAAAAGATGAGCTTAGGGTACAAGTATATTCTACTGAAAATAGTTTTGGAAATATCCTCATTTGCAATGCAGCAGGACAGGTTGTACTGCAAAAAAATGCAATTCAGTTTTTGCCCGGTTTGCAGAACCTAACGATGCGCATGAGTAACCTGCCTGCCGGGCTTTATTTTGTGAAAATCAATAAAGGGCCTAACCGTACGGTGTTGAAACTATTAAAAACGGGTTTTTAATTTCCTCTGCTTTTTTGTTTTTCTTTGGCTTCAAGCATACGCATTTCTTTGGCATCTTGTAAAAATTCAGAAGCAAAGATGAATTGGTTGAGTTGTTTGTTATCCGAAAAAATAATATCCTTGCTGGTTCCGCTCCATTCTTTTTTGCCATTAAGCAGGTAAAGGATGTTATCGCCAATTTCCATAACACTGTTCATGTCATGCGTATTGATAATGGTGGTGATATTTTGCTCTATGGTAATTTGTTTAATGAGCTGGTCAATAACCATTGAGGTTACCGGGTCCAGGCCGGAGTTGGGCTCATCGCAAAATAAATATTTGGGGTTTAAGACAATAGCCCTTGCAATACCAACCCTTTTTTTCATGCCACCGCTTATTTCTGCCGGAAATTTTTTGTTTACACCGGTAAGGTTCACTTTTGCCAGCACTTCATTTACACGGGCTATTTTTTTGGCGTTACTATCCGTAGTAAACATGTTTAAGGGAAATTTTACATTGTCTTCAACCGTCATACTGTCAAATAAAGCCGAACCCTGGAACAGCATACCAATATCCTGGCGCAATAATTTTCTCTCTTCGGCAGACATGGCATTAAAACTTTTTCCATCATAAATTATTTCCCCTTCATCGGGTTCAATGAGGCCTACAAGGCATTTTTGCAAAACGGTTTTACCACTTCCGCTGGTGCCAATAATGAGGTTGGTTTTACCGGTTTCCATCACATGGCTTACGCCATCCAACACCACTTTGCCCGTAAAACTTTTTTTAATATTATTGAATTCAATCATAATTTTTTTATTAAAGGAGCAATGCAGCCAGTATATAATCGGCCAATAATATTACCACGCAACTCACCACCACCGATTTTGTACTGGATTTACCAATTTCCAAAGCCCCGCCTTTTACATAGTATCCGTAAAATGCCGAAACGCTGCTAATGATGAAAGCAAACGTATAGGCTTTTACCAAAACAAAAAATACATTAAACGGGATAAAGTTTTGCATTAATCCAATATCATAAGTGGCGCTGGATAAAATATTGGATAAATCTCCAGCCAGCCTTCCGCCCCAAATTCCCAGCACCATACTCAATATAATGAGCATGGGAATAACAATTACAGCTGCCACAATTTTGGGCAGTATCAAAAAGGTTTTGGAATTGATGCCCATTATTTCCAAAGCATCTATTTGTTCGCTCACCCTCATATTGCCCAGTTCGCTGGCAATTTTACTTCCAATTACACCGGCAAGCACAATGCAAACCAGGGTAGGGGCAAATTCCAGTATTACGGTATCTCTTACAATTTGAGCAATGGTGGTTTTAGGGATGAGTGGGGAAATGAGTTGGTAAGCCGTTTGTACCGTACTTACCGCACCCATAAAAACAGAAATAATACAAACGATGGGTAAAGCGCCCATACTTATTTCTGAGCATTGATGCATAAATTCTTTCCAGTAAAGTTTGGGGTTCTCCGGTTTGCTGAACATGCCCTTAAGCATGAGTACATATCGCCCTAATTCGGTAAAAAAATTCATCTTTTATTCTTTATGCTGTATGCGTTAATTTAAGGGTTATATTTTTTCCGATGATTTTGAAAACCGCTTCCACCAACGTTTGCGTTTCTGTTCATCCTGTTCATTTTGCCTGCTTTTTACCTGGGCATCTACTACGGCAATGAGTACCATATTAAAGATGGCCCTGCTGCTGCTGCCTAATTGCAATACATGAACGGGTTTATTTAAACCTAACAGGATGGGTCCAATGCTGTCGGCACTACCCAGTTCCTGCAGCAGGTTGTAAGCAATATTACCCGATACCAGGTTGGGGAAAATTAAGGTATTTACATCTTCGTTCACCAATTCCGAAAAGGGGTAATTTTCTTTGAGTATTTCTTTGTTAAAGGCTAAAATACCCTGAATTTCACCTTCGCAGGTTAGTTTAGGGTCTTTTTGTTTTACCAATTCCCGGGCCTGCCTTACCAGGTTGGCTTCGGGTGAATTGCTGCTGCCAAAGTTGGAGTAAGACAGCATGGCAATTTTTGGCTCTATATTAAATTGTTTTACTTCTTTTGCAACCAGTAAAGTAATTTCTGCCAACTCCTCTGCCGTGGGTTTAAAGTTTACGGTTGTATCGGCCAAAAACAACGGACCTTTACGGGTAAAGAGCAGGTACATACCGGCAATTTTCTTTACGCCGGGCTCGGTTCCTATCACTTCAATGGCAGGCCTGATAGCTTCGGAATATTTTCGGCTTGGGCCGTTTACGAGGCAATCTGCAATACCGGTTTCCACCATCATGCAACCAAAGTAGTTGCGGTCTTTCATCATCTTGTATGCTTCGTATTTATTTACGCCTTTACGCTGTCTTTTTTCAAAAAAGAGATCGCCAAATTGTTTACGCAGGTCTTCACATTCATCGCTTTTGCAGTCAATAATAGGAATTTCAGTGAGGTCAATACTATGCGCTTCGGCAATGGATTTTATTTTCTTTTCGGCGCCTAATAAAATGGGGAAACCAACCCCTTCTTCAAAAACCAGTTGAGCGGTTTTAATAATTTTTACATTTTCGCCATCGGCAAATACCACACGTTTGGGATCTTTACGGGCCTTTGCGCTAATCACCCTGCTTAACTGGTTGTCTATTCCCAGCCGGTGATTGAGTACTTCTTCATAAGCCTCCCAATCCGTGATGGTTTTCCTGCTTACTCCACTTTCTATGGCTGCTTTTGCCACAGCAGGCGCTACGGTTGCCAGTAGCCTTGGATCAATGGGCTTGGGTATAATATAATCTTTGCCAAATGAAATCGTTTTATCATTATAAGCAAGGTTTACAATA